>NZ_QOSD01000024.1:0-80738 GCF_008368905.1 Bacillus sp. SH5-2 | reverse complement strand
ATATATTTCTGTTAAATTTAAAAAATCAGACAATATAACAAAAAGATTAATAAACAAAACATATCACTTACGAACCGTTTCCACCCTTAATTTTCGCTTTTATAATATAATAATTACATAATATATTAATCGTTTATCCCTTTTAGTATTTATCTCACCTTCTTTACTTTACCTTAATGCTTCTTTCCTTAGTGAAAAATATTGTGTGCAGGACATAAAAATAAAAAGATCCAACTTCTTAACTTTGACATTAAGAAGTTGGATCTTTTTTATTACTTTGGAATAATTATACTGCGTTAATACAAATCTTATTAAGAAATTAAGTTTTATATAAGTTGTGTTAATTACGTTAGTTATTTTGATAACACATACATAAACTAATAAAATTTACTGATTACTCTCAAGACATTCATAAACCGCCATCATATCTTGTTTATCCAATTCGCGAATGCGACTGAAAATTGGTATTTGCGAAACCGCTTCTGTTAATAAGCTTTCATCCACAACATCAGTAACTTTTCCAGTTAACCAAGTTTGTACATCCACGCCCTCAACAACTTCTTTTAGCCCTTCGTCATTAATACCACTTGCATTACAAGTTACACATGGAATTGTTAATTTAAACACACCGTCATGTAGATTATCTTCTGTTATAACTTTCTTTCCTTTGCAAAATGGACATGGATTACTTTTTTTAATTTTATTAATTTGGGTAACTAACTTTTTGTATCCAAACGCTTCGTATACATACGTAAGTTTTTTATATTTACCATTTGTGAAGTACTTATCTATAATAGTTTCTCTCGTTTCATAAACATTAGGGAAATCACAAACAGTTACTTGATTATTAACACTAATGGATTCGATATTTCCTTTTATTTCATCCCAGAATGGTAAGACATTTTGCAATACCATTTCATAGTTTGAAAAGCTTGCCTGTTCTAATTCAAATATTTTTAGTGCAACTTGTGCTTTTCTTGGCAATAAAGAAACATCTTCTCTCAATCTCATATCGCCACCAACAATAGATTTTAATTTATGAAGCGCAGGTAAATCACCGACTATTTTCAACACTTCATCAACTGGTTGATTGATAATTTCACGAATATCGAAGTTATTAAATTTAAGCGGCTTATGATGATTTAAAACTGTCCCCTCACAAATTGGACATACAATCATTTCTTTAGATTCTTTAATTTCTTCTTTAATGGCTGCTTTTGAAATAACAATATATCCGCCAATGATCGTATTAAATCCTACCCATGTTCTACGTGTCTTTCCTTTTTTATTATAAAATGATTTTTCAAAATAACCATACCAAAACGTATGCTTTTCTTCTTCTGACATATCATTATAGCTCTTTGATAAATCGTGACCAAGCTCATTTTTAATTTCTTCAAATAGAAATTCTATTTTTTCATATTGATAAAATTTTAATACTTTCATGATTTCTGGATCGAATAGACCATCCCAAAATGGAACGTTTTTATTTTGAATTGTAATATCTTTATCGAAAACTTCAATTTGAAGACGCCCAGAACAAGATGGACAATGATTGTCCTGTGAATAGAAATCAAAACTTCTCGTATCTTTATTAGTTGAATGAGCAGCTACAATATGATTAATTAATCCACCGATCTCATATAAGAAACTATATTGACTATATAAATGTCTTTCAAGATCAATAGCAACAACGGGTGCAATTGTATCCGATTCATATTCACCATAAATTAAACGGGCCATTGATGATAAACTTTTTAAAATACCACCCTTATAAATATTTTCGGCATTTTTAAAATAGTTAATATGATTTTCTTCTAAATAGTGAACTCCTTTTTTCTGCCTAAGCATTGAAGAAATATGTATTTTCTCTGTGCTATTCACACTATTTTTTTGACGATAGTAATTCTCATGACTGACAACATCCAGATGCTCTACATATTCATTCTGCCTTTTCCCAAAATCAACAATATAATCAGAGCTTTCTAACATGTAACTATTATGCTCAATCATAATGATAGAAACTGATTCATCTTGCAAAATCCCTCTAATACTATCTATAAATTGATTTAAAATATTTTGTGATAAACCTTTTGAAGGCTCATCAAAAATAAATAATGTATGTGAATTTCTTGTTTTTGCAAATAACTCAGAAACTAAATGAACACATTGAAACTCACCCGTTGATAATGTTTGTGTTTTTCGTTCTAATGTTAAATAACCCAGCCCTAATTTGATTAGTAGGCTCAAGCGTTTATATGCAATATCTTCATTTGGAATTTCATCAATAATATCCTCAATCGAACGCTCAAAAATATCATCGATTTCTTCACTATACTTTGTCAGTTTCTTTTTAATATCAAGGAAAGTTGCAACAGTTGATCGACTTGTAATCGATTGGTTTCGATCTTGTCCAACCATAACTAGTTTATCTTTTGGATAACGTTTCAAAAAGTCTTGTGCTACACATTCATTGACAAGTGTAGATTTTCCACATCCTGATTCACCAGTAACCGTTACAAGTCTATTTTTAGGAATTTGAAACTTAGCCATTTGGATATTACGACAATACAAATCATGGAATGTATAATAGTCTGTTGGCATTTCTTTATTTCTTTCCCACAATATTGGTTTTGGTCTTGGCGATTTTTTCACGATTTTCCCGCCATATTTTCCGCTACCAGGTCCGAAGAACAATTGCTCATCAGTTGTATCTAGTACTGTATCTGAATGATCAATAAGCCAAATTTGATTTTTACACCCTAATTGTTTAATCTCTTCTAATATTTGTAGTAATGTTTCATGATCAAGTCCAACTGAAATCTCATCAATAATAATTACAGCATTTTCACTTACCGCCATAAATTCAGCCAAGTAAAGCCTTGTTAACTCCCCACCTGACAACGTACCCATAATTCTATTTAACGTTAAATAACCGATATTCATATTCATAATATTTTGCAGAATATGTTGTTTTGCTTCACTAATATTTAATTCTTCTGCTAATGAAAGAATAGATTCAACACTTAAATCATTAATATCTGAAATAGTATGTGGTTTAGCAAATAAATCTATAGTATGTTGTTTGATTTCTTCACTATAACGTTTCCCCTTACACTTTTTACATTCAATATTTTTCGTAGTGCCACGTCCTTTACAACCAGTACACCAACCTAATTGATTATTAAATGAAAAGACCTCAGGAGAAAGGTTGAATTCTTCAGCAAGTTTTTCACGAACCTCTGTAAAAACACCAGTATGAGTTCCTATTGTAGAACGCGGATTAGATGAAATCGATGATTTTCCTAGAAAAAGGACTAAAGGCATTTCTTCCATCTTAATAGCACTAAAATTCGTTTCCATAATGTTAGGAAATAAATATTGATATTCAGCTTTTGGTAATAAAGAAACTAATCGTTTTTTTGATTCTTCGCCAATCGTTTGGCAAAATGTAGTTTTACCAGATCCAGACAAACCCACAATTCCAAATGATTTATTTACCATTATTTCTGCATCCAATTTATTAATATTATTCGCAATTAATTGATTTACTTTCATATTAACCTCTATTCTTATTGTTTTAGGAAAACGTTTTTATAAGATAATAATTACATAATAAATTCAGATTATATAACATCTATCTATTTAATCCATCTGTCTTAACCTTATATTTATCAAACCAATATTTCCATTCATCTTTTGAAAATTCTTTTTCTTCACCTTGTAAAACAGAAGAAAAAAGATCTAGACAAATATGCCAACCGGCTATATCTTTCGGTGTATGATCTGTTAATTCATGGATGAATTCTTTAAGTATTAATACGGATCCATTTTCCTCTTTATGTATTTCAAATCGAACGCGATCTTTATCCCACGTGAATTCTAATGTTGAATTTGTTTTACAATCTAAAATATCAATATTTAAAAACGAACCATCCATCATGTCAAATTTAATAATTCCACCTGTTTTAAGATTTTCTATTTGCAAGTTAGACATCCACTTTTTCAATTTATTATTATCTGTTAATACAGACCATACTTTTTCTATCGAATATGGAAAATGCCTATCAAATTGTACTACGTATCCATTACTTTGTTTATCTATTGTAGCAATCATTATTCATACGCCTCCTTCTGCCTCTAACAGAATATATGTTCCCTTTTATTATTTTACTTGATTTCACTAAAAAAATAAATCTCAGTTAACATACTTTTTACGGTATTTTAACAAAATAAGACTTTGTTATTATTTAACCATTTACTATAATCATGCCATACAGGTTGTTCTTTGCAAATTGAAGATATAAGGTTGATACGACGGGGCATTATTCCCTCCTTATTTTTATGACAAAAATAAAAAGCAGAAAGGATACTTCCTTCTGCTTTTATAATAAATGGTACATTTCATATTGTGTTAAAGCGTTCTTTTCAAACCCATTTTTCTTTAAAAATCCTTCCAGTAAACTATTATTAGGAAACCCAATAGATACACTTGATAACTTCAATTTTTCATTTGCTACTTGTAATAATTGCGTCGCAATGCCAATATTTCTATAATCTTTGTCTACGAATATAAAGCTAATTTTTCCATGTTCATTTATAGATACCGTACCTTTTAAATCATTATCAACATATGATCCATAATATATGTTATTTGTTTTCTCAATATAATCAATATCATTTTGCCAATTTATATGGAAGTTAAGCCATTTTTGAATTTCAAGTTTAAATGTTTGAAATTCAATTTTTTTCACTTCAACATTTTTATTATCTTCATTTGTTAGTTTAGTTACATCATTTAAATTATAATAAGAAAGATCATATACTTTTTCATAACCTAGCTTATTATAGAAGTTAATCGCTCTATCATTACCTACAATGACCTCTAGAAAAAGTTGTTTACATCCATTTTGAATCGCCTCTTCTTTATGCAGTTCAAATAACTTTTGGCTTACACCAATTCCTCGGTACTCTGGATGAACGGCTAATGTTCCGCAACGCATTGTTTTTATGCTTTCATAATCCTTTATACCACCAAGTATTACGCCAACAGATTTATCACCATCTAAAGCCAAAAAAGAGTGTTCTATCGCATTTCCTTCTGTTCCAAAAAATCTTTTAATAAAATCTTCTTGTGAAACTTCCATTTTAATGATGTAATCTGAGAATCCATCTTTAAAAGCTTCATACACTAAATCTATACTTACTTTGCTACATCTTTTGTATTGAATCATATAAGTATAATCCTCCGCTTTGGCTTGTTATATACTACATTCGAACACATGAAATGAGTTCCCTTCACCATATTCATCCTTTATTTCATGAATAACCACTTGACTAAATCCATTATGAATAAGTATATTTTCAAACTCTTTTAACTCATATAATCTTATAGGAAAATCCATAATCTCAGTTTGTACTATTTTTTCATCATGAATAATTTCATACTTTAGTTTAATATTCAAAAGCTTTTGTACATCATCATATGATATTTTTCTATATTCAACAATCAATTCATTGTTAATTTCTTTTCTATTTGTTTCAATCCAGTTAAGAATCTCTTCCACTTCATTTCCTCCTAATACAACGGTAAGAAGGAATTTTCCATTTTCATTTAAGTTATTTTTCATATTTTGGAGACTAATGTCTACTAAATTATCAGGTAAAAGTGAAAATGATCCAATTGGTATCATGATAAGGTCATATTTTTTATCACCATGGAAGTTTTCGATTCTTTCTTGCGATATAACTGGCTTCAAGTTAAATTTTTCTGCTTTTTCTTTACACACTTTAAGCATTTCTACTGAAAGGTCGAACCCTTCTATATCAATACCATTTTGCATAAACGGAATTAACATTCTACCATTCCCGCACATCGGTTCTAACACTTTCATATTTTTGTCTTTTACAAAAGAAAAATAAAATTCCAATTCTTTTCCGGCCGCAATTGATTTATCACTCTCATAAATTTTTGTACAAAGTTCACCATAATACGTGTGCAATATTATTCCACCTCTTAACTTAAAATACATGGATAGTTTGTTATATAAGTTCTGCTATCTATTATTTACTACAGTAATCTCATAAACACGTAAAAAAGCAATTAAATGCTCGCACGCTCGTTCACATGCTAACATTTTAAAGATTTTTTGTTCTTCTTTCGTTTTATCATTCGCTTGATCTGAAGCAGCTTTTAAACACAAAAATGGTTTTTTATTTATATGACAAACATAAGCGAAAGCTGCCACTTCTTGATCAACTGCCAAAGCTCCGTATACAGTATGAAGTAAATATCTCATTTCTGAACTGCGAATACGTTGATCCCCAGATAAGAATGTACCGAAATGAATCGGGTCATAAGACCGTATTTTTTTTATTCTTCTTACAAGTGATTTTGTTGTTTCAATCGGTGTTGTTCTACCATTATATAAATTAAAAACATCCTCACCCGAACCAGCAGCAGTAACATCATGTTGTATTGCATTAAGGGCCACTACAATATGACCATTTTTCACCTTATTTGATAGACTTCCACATATGCCTGTCATAAATAACTCATCTGGTTGAAACTCACTAATTAATAATTGTACACAACTAGCGCAGCTTACTTTACCAACACCAGTTACAACTGATATTATTTCCAACTCATTAATAGTATGAAAATGAAATTCCCAAGCAGCTCTTTTTTCAACGCGCTCACTTGGATAATATTGATGCAAATACGTAAGTTCTGGTTCCCATGCGGATACGATTGCAATACGTTTCATTACACACTTCACTTCCCCTATTGTCATTTAAATAAGTTATCTATACTTTCTCGTTCATAATCTGGAATCCACTTTTTGTATTTATCATATAAAATTCGTATTCTTTCTTTATTCTTCGCAATTACTTCACATCCTCTATCATCGTAAATAAACATGATAATACCTTTCGTTGCATTTATGAGAAATACATCTGGATAAGAAATTTCTTTCTTACGTCCAAAACGAGGATAAAGATCTGGAAAATCTTCATGACTAGCAGCTTGAATAAGCGGTTCATGTTTAATATCTTCCACAAGACATTTTAAAGAGAATTGAAATGTACAATATAAATCTGCTTCTTCATCTTCAAATAGAAAAGGTAACGTTTCTTGTCTTAAACGAAACTTTAAATATTTCTTCTTAATATATCTATCGTATACATTTATTTTCTGTGGAGTTTTTATATTTTCCTTTTTAAATCGATAAACATTTGTTACTAAAAAAACTGTATCTTTTTTCGAGAATATATGATGGAATACTTCTTTATTGTACTTATATAGCTGACAGAAATAATCCATATTATATTCATCTGTTCCCTCTTTGAATTGGTATTTACCTTTCCCAAACTCAAAATGCAAATGATTTTCCCACTGAGAGTATATGTACGGTACTAATGTAACTCCTGGAAATGTTTGATTCATATATTCTTTTAATTGCATTTTCATATCCTTTCTACTCTACAATTCCTTTTAAATGCCAATATGCTTCTTCTAGCCACGGATGTATTACTTTCAATGTATCTTTTCTTTCCCATAAATATGAAATATATGCAAAAGCAGCATGTTCCAAAGTTTTTTCCAATCCTTTTTTTACTTCCACTAAATATGGTGGTGTCCCTTGTTGATCCCATGCTATTTTGTCAGCAACAAATAATATTAAATCCATCTTCGTAGGCTGTTTACGCAATGTAGTGTGGCAACCGATTGCATTTAAAATCTCTTCATCATGTACTTTAAATATCTCATTTGCAATTACTCTCGATAGTTTTTGATGAATGATCATTGGAAATTCTCGCTCTTCCTCTACTATTTCTACTCCATGTTTTTCAGACACTGCAATCCGTACATCATTTGGAAAGATTGCACTACTATCATGTAAATATCCTGCAATTGCTGCTTTTTCTTTATCTTCATAAAACATTCCTGCAATTTTCCTAGCCTCATTCGCTACGTGAATGGAATGTTTATATGTAATTTCTTTATTGTATTTTAATAGAAATTCTTTTATATCATTTTCAATTTCTCCAGTTGCAACAAATGAATATATATCATTATATAACATAGCAAATCCCCCTTATAACTAACTTTTAATATAATGTAGAATACAAATATCCTTCTTATTTTGTATTCGCTATGAATATTTTAATTCCTTTTTAATACGTTACATGAAATTTTATATAGAATCATTGCTACAAAGTACATAAATGTTTGATATTATAGTAATGTTAATAATTTTGGAAAGGAACTAACTATATAATGAATAAAAATATATTAATTATTGATGACGATAAAGATATTGTAGAATTACTTGCTGTTTATTTACGAAATGAAGGTTATAACATACATAAAGCATATGATGGTGATGAAGCTTTGCAAATGTTATGTACATATGAAGTAGATCTTATGATTCTGGATATTATGATGCCAAAACGAAACGGATTAGAAGTTTGCCAAGAAGTTCGCGAAAATAATACTGTACCTATTCTTATGCTTAGTGCCAAAGCTGAAGATATGGATAAAATATTAGGACTTATGACAGGGGCAGATGATTATATGATTAAACCATTCAATCCACTAGAATTAGTGGCTAGAGTGAAAGCTTTGTTAAGAAGATCATCTTTCCAAAACAATGCTACTCAAAAAAAAGAAGATGGTATCATTCGTATTCGAACTGCTGAAATCCATAAGCATAATCATACTTTGAAAATAAATAATGAGTATATTAAGCTTACATCTATTGAATTTGATATTTTATACTTACTTGCAAGCAATACAGGAAGAGTATTTAGTTCCGAAGAAATATTTGAACGCGTATGGAATGAAGATGGTTATGGTTCTAACAAAACTGTTATGGTCCATATTAGTAATTTACGTGATAAACTTGAAACCGTAATGAATGGAGAAAAATTTATTCATACTGTTTGGGGAGTGGGCTATAAAATTGAGAAATGAAGCATTTGATATATTAAAAGATATTCCAAAATGGAAAATTATTTTTTGGCTCTTATTAGCTATTACACTAACTCCGATTACCGAATTAATTATATATCGTCTCATAACGAGTGTAATTGAGAGTTCTCTTACTTTAAGTGAACTCGGTAAAGAATTCATTAGAATTTTCGGCTACGAAAAATATAAAGGGCTAAAGGAATCCCTTTGGATGATGATTGTATCTTATTTGTTTCTATTCTCTATTTTCTCATCCTATTTATACATTTTTTATCGTCACGAAAGAAAGGTGTATTATGAAACTTGTATAAAAAAAATGATTGAAGAGATTCGTTATATCGCAAGTGGAAATTTCAATCATAAAGTTTCCATTGTAAATCATAATTATCTAGAAGAATTAGCAACTGGGGTCAATCAAATTGTTGAACAATTAAAAGTCTCAATTGATGAAGAAAGACAAGCAGAACAAGCAAAAAGCGAACTGATTACAAATGTATCACACGACTTACGAACCCCTCTTACATCAATAGTGGGATATGTAAATTTAATCCATCATGATAATTATAGAGATGAAGTGGAATTGCGTCATTATATACAAGTTATTTATGATAAGGTAACACGCCTTAATGCATTAATGAATGATTTGTTTGAATATACACGTGTTCAAAATAAAGAGTTAAGTTTATATTCTGCTCCCATTGATATTGTAGAACTACTTGGGCAATTAACTGTTCAATTCCGAATACAGGTTCAAGAAGCTAACATAGAATGCAGGCCTTCCTTCCCATCTCAAAAACTCATGGTATTAGCTGATGGTGACAAATTAGTACGCGTGTTTGAAAATCTTATTATAAACGCTATCGCTTATGGAAACGATGGTCACTATATTGACCTTACTGCATATGAAAGCAATAATATGATTACAATCGATATTACTAATTACGGGCAACCTATTCCTAGTACGGATTTACCTCATATTTTTGAACGATTTTATCGCGTTGAGAAATCACGCTCAACAAACACTGGCGGATCTGGCCTCGGATTAGCAATTGCCAAAAGTATTGTTGAACTGCATAAAGGAACAATTGAAGTATATAGTGATGACACCAAAACAACTTTCACTGTAAAACTATTACCTTATAAAGGTTAATTTCACATAAATTTAGGTTCAATTTCTTCTACGATAAGAAATTGAATCTTTTTAATTTCCATTAATATCCAAAATTTAATAATCCTTTATAAATCTTTAGAAATTCTTTACCTTTTCTTTCTTCCTAATTAAGCATTCCTTCTTACAATAATAATATTGATGTCATAGTAGGAGGATCGCTTATGCAATTCTTAAAAAAAATAACAGTTTTATTATTATCTTTTCTCATTACTGCACTTATCGTTTTATATTTTTATCTTTATGTAAATGGTCCAGTTATTCAAGCTAAATCAGCTATTTTAATAGATGCTAATTCAGGGGAAGTTATTTATAAAAAAAATGAAGAAACTCTAATACAATCAGCTACTTTATCTAAATTAATGACAGAGTATATCGTGTTAGAACAACTAAATGACGGCAAAATACAGTTGGATGAATCCGTAAAAATAAGCAACGAAGTGTTCCAAGCGGAAACAAGCCCTATTCAAGTAACATCCAAGGATAAAACGACGGTTCGTGATTTACTTCATGCATTGCTTTTAACAGGAAATAATCGTTCCGCACTTGCGCTAGCGGAACACATTGGTGGAAATGAAGATAGCTTTACAACGTTAATGAATGAAAAAGCAAAACAACTACAGTTATCACAATCATCTCCATTTCTAAACTCTACTGGTGTTAATAACGATACAAATAAACAACCTAGCACAACAGCGCTAGACGTAGCTAAGCTAGCAACACAATTAGTAAAAGATTTTCCGGATGTACTGAATATTACGAAATTAACCTCTTACCAGTTTACCTTCAAAGATTTCCAAGTTTTTAACACGAACAAGATGATTTATTCCCTTAATAAAGACATTAAACTCCAGGGTGTCGATGGCTTGCAGACTAGTTTTTCAACTAACGGTATTTATAGTTTTGTCAGTACAGCTAAACTAGGTAATACAAGGCTTATTTCAGTAATATTAGAAGCCGATGAAGAAAACAGTACTTTTATCGAAACAAAAAAATTACTGCAGTACGGTTTTGACCCTTCCTCCTACTCTGCACTCCAAGCTTTTAAAGATACCCTTACATCTTGGTCAATATTGCTACAGTTTAAAAATTTAATCATACAAACGATGATGATTTTTTTCATCATTACCATATTAATGTTTTTACATATACGTCAAAAAAAATCCGAGGATTTCAACTGAAAAATCTTCTTTTATATAAAAACCGACTTGCGTTTACAGTGCAAGTCGGTTTTTAAGTCTATAATCCTCTTCCAATTAAATTCGCTGAAATGGGCTGAAGGTTTAACTCTCTTGCCCATATGGATAGCTGACCTATATGATGAATTTCATGTACAATAACGTGTCGTAACACTTCACCATACCTATACTCTTTATCCGTCCATGAGGCGTTTAATATTTTATTTTCTAAGGATTCTGTCCACGATTGTACAAATTCTTCTAAATCTTTGTTATACAAATCAGATAACGCTTTCACTTTTTGAATGGATTGATAATCCTTAAATTTCGGCTCATCTACTTCTTTTCCTTTCAAATCACAAATCCAGCTATACTCAACATCTACAATATGAAATAATGTTTCTAGAATACTTCCAACACCACCAACACGCTTGCGGAGTAATTCTTCCTCTGAAAGTTGCTCACACCACTTAAACCAATCGTCTCTTACTTGCCAATTGTATTTAAATAAAGTGTACACATTTATCTCTCCCCTACCTCAATAATCCACTTAACAGCATCTATTACACAATATGGCTCATCTTTTTGAATATAGTGGCCACTTTGTTCTGCAACTACAAATTTATTATTGCTTGATAATCGTAATAATTCTTCTTGCAATTGCAACCATTTCATTTGTGCATCTGGCGAGTAAAAAGCTTTTTTACCTGCAGCTAACACGGCAAGTGGAATATTTCTCATTGACTGACAATGTTTATCTACTTCACCTAGACTAAACATAAACTCTTCATAAGAACTTTCATATACAAATTGTTTATAGTAAGCTTCTTGAAATTCTGGTGACATGATTGGCAAAAAAGCTTCTTTATAATTTTCCGGTGTCGAATCAACCAAAACTATTCCCGACATATCTTCGGGATAAAAATTCGCAAATAAACGGGCATTTATACCACCAAAAGAATGTCCTACAAAAATATAAGGTGGTTTCAATTGTAATTGCTCTAAACAACTTCTCAAATCTTTTACCATTTCAGAACTAATACGTCACTTGGAACTCTTCCCACTTTTCCCTATTCCCGCTCGATCATATGTGAGTACCGTCCCATATTCCGTCAATTCTTCAGCAATAAGGTCCCATGCCTTTGAATAATCGCCATAACCTGCTTCCATTATAATAACAGGCTGCAACTTCTTTCCTTGGAATATTTTCGTATATATTTTAAAGTCATCAACTTGCACATATTCTTCCATACATTTAATCATTGACGATCACTTCTCTCAGATTAAGACAATCTACAATTTGATCAATTATTTCACCTACAGATAAAGATCCATCCAAAACAATATCTGAATTTGGCTTTACAGTATGAAGCGCCTCCAAATAAGCTTTTCTAGCATATGTTATATAATGCTTTAAATCATTATGTATTTCACTCATTGTATCTTCTTTAAAATCTCGCAAAATTCTTCTAGCCATCGCAATGTCTAAAGGCGTGTCGATAAATATCGTTACGTCAATCAACTTTCCCATTTCACTATTTAAGTATGCAAAGGGATAATCTACAATAATATAATCTAGATAACTATTTTGTAGCAGATGCTGAATATCGTTAATTAATGGTGTGAGTACCCATTCATCATAATTTGCTCCATCCTCAATCCATTTACAAATATCAGCAGGACAGTTATCAAATGTATAACTATCAAAATAAAGAGCTTTTGAATTTTTCAACTCATGAGTTAGTCTTTCTGTAATGGTAGTTTTACCACCCCCAGAAACAGCTGCAATTGAAATTATTTTTGTCTTTTTATCCACGATTCCCACCAAACCCCTTTTGTTAACATAATATAATTATAAATCACTATTGTTGTTTATGTTCCATTCATATTCTAACATACTCATTTCCCATAAATTCCAATACGTATCTCCTACTTTTTCTGATTCTCTTAATAAACCTTCTTTTACAAATCCTATTTTTTCATAACATAAAATAGCTGTCGTATTAAAATCATACACACCAAGCGTTACTCTATGTAGTTTTAATTCTTCAAAAGCAACATGAAGTACTGCTTTCATCATATGTTTCCCTATAGAACGTCCTCTCATTCTCTTATCACCAATTAATACTTTTCCAATTCTTGCAGACTTATTTATATTATCAATTTGTCCAAGCGAAATATGACCAATAACGTCTGAAGTCTCTTCATCTATTACTTTGAATGCGAGTGTGTTTGTACTTTCGATATATTTATGTAATTGCTCTTCATTTAGAGGGTATGTAAATGCATTTCCCGACCATTGTATTAAAAATTCCTCGGAATGGATCCAATTTATTAATTGTTCGAAATCAGATCTTTTAAAAGGCTCTAATTTAATCACTCTCATTCTCCTTTCGTACATCATTCTTTATAGCCTTAAACTTATTTCTATATAAAGAATATATTCTCCTTTTATACAAAATTAAAGTAAAGCCATTCATAAGAATGACTTTACAAAAACACAGCATAATTATGCCATGTTTCCTATGTCAACAATGGTTCAATCGCTTCAATTTTACAAACTGATATAATTACTGTAACAACTCCAGCACTATTAGCAAGCTTTACAACATCACAAGTGACTACAGAAACTGTTCCTGCATAATTATTACTTCCTATAGTAATGCGTACTGCTCTGTTTACTAATTTTTTAAGCTCATCTCTAATTCCTTGCACACAGCAACAATCACATTTTTTATTCTGTTCTTCTTGTTCTTTTTTACATTCTTCAAAAGCGTCCCAACAATCATCATGTTTACACGTACATTTTTTTCTACAATTATTAAATCGAGAACCCAAATCCTCACCCCCTAATCATTTCTATTAATAAAGTATGTCCACTAGCTTAAAAGTGTACGAGGCAAAAACATAGATAGAAAAAAACAAACTTTTGTACCAAATCCTTTTATTTACTTAAAAACAAATTCATTGCTGTATCTACCTCTAATTTAAATCCTTAAGATATCTGCAATTTCAAAAAAATCCCTCCTTTAATAATTGTGATCCTATTTAAAAATATAAAACTGACCTCCAATAATTAGATGCCAGTTTATAACTGTAAAAATTTGTAATTTGAAGCTAGTTTTTTGGTAAGGCCTATCAATTTTCTATTTAAATCTACTTCAAAACTTTCTTTCTATCGAAATAAATTAAATATTCTATCTATTTTTTGTGAGTTTTCCGCATATACCGTTTCAAAAGTTATCCCATTTACATCTTCTATTAATAAGTAAGAGAATAGGAGGTGCAAATAGAATGTCTTGTATTGTTACAGGTTTGACACAGCCACTTTGTTTAACACTTGTTTATAATGTTGTATCGGGGATACTAATATCTTCTACTGTGGATTGCGGAAGTTGTTCTCTATCAACTGAATTCGATTATACTAGTAAGAATCTAGTTATAAGAGTACCATTTACTGGTGAAGGTACTCTTATATTCAATGACAAATTCCAGGCAAGTTGCGTTACAACGAATTTAACACAACCTTAATTTAAGTAATTTATTAGGGGGAAATAGAATTATAACTTCTAATTCCCCTCTCTCCCTCACAAATTAACAAACAACACCTACATTTGGTTTTCATTTTAAATTTATAAATTAATCTCTTCTTCCTTTACAAAAAGTGGGGCTGTTACATTTCCTATTAATAGAAAAGGAGGTCAAAATACTTTGCCTTGTGTCTTACCAGGATTAACTCAGCCAGTTTGCTTAACCATTGTTTATAACATTTTATCTGGCACACTTATATCCTCTTCAGTTCATTGCGGCGAATGCGAACAAGAAATTGGATTTGATTATGTGAGTAAGAATCTAACAATTGTAATGCCATTCACTGTTGAGGGTTCACTTACATTTAATGATAAATTTTTAGCAAGTTGTATTACAACGAACATAACACAACCTTAATTAAATCTATAAATTTATAAGAGAAGTGGAATGCACTTTTCATTTTCTAATTTTAGGAATATAAAGTACTTATATATAATCCGATTTCAGTAAAAAGCGTCATAGCTTTACTTCCCCCTTCTATTTCCTCACTTTTTTATTTCAATACTTTCTCTCTTCTTGTTTTCATCTTCTGCTTAGCTCTTATATTTTTTTATACAAAAAATGAGCTCTAATTTAATAGAGCTCATACTTAATTTTATAATTTACTAGACTGTAATCCCTGAATAAACGTAACTACTTCTGGATTTACAAGTGAAGATAAATCACCTAATTCTTTTCCTAAGTAAGCAGCCTTAATGACACGTCGCATTACTTTAGAATTTCGTGTTTTCGGTAAATCTTCTACAACGTGAATATCTTTTGGACATAATGCTTTTCCAATATGAGAGTTTACTAAACTCATTAATTCTTTCTTTAACTCTCCTGTAAATGTTACATTATCTCTTAATACTACAAAACAATGACAAACTTCACCTTTTACATCATCAGGTACACCAATTGCTGCAGCTTCTATTACATCATTATGTTTCACAAGAATAGATTCATATTCAGCCGGGCCAATACGTTTACCTGCAATATTTAACGTATCATCTGAACGTCCTGTAATGATGTATTGTTCTCCGTCGTAAATAACCCAGTCCCCATGGACCCATTTATTTTCAAAACGTGACCAATATGTGTTCACGTAACGCTCATCGTCTTCCCAAAAACTTTTCGTCATTCCAACCCAAGGTTTCTCTAAACATAATTCTCCAACTTCATCACGAATCGGTGTTCCTTGATCATCAAGCACAACTGCAGCCATTCCTGGTAAAGACGCGTTAAAACTAATTGGTGCAATTGGTTTAATAAGAACATTACCAAAAATCCCACCAGAAATTTCAGTTCCACCTGAATAGTTACAAATTGGGACTTTTCCTTTTCCAACTGTTTTAAATAGCCACATCCAAGGGTCTGGATTCCAAGGTTCTCCTGTTGATGCAAATACTTCTAAACTCTTAAGCGAGTGTTTATTGACATACTCATCGCCTTTTGCCATTAACGCACGAATTAATGTTGGTGAAATACCGAGATGTGTAATTTCATATTTATCAACTGTTTCCCATAGGCGATCTGCTTCTGGGAAGTCTGGAACACCTTCGTACATAACCATCGTTGCTCCATTAATGAGAGAGCCGAATAATAAAAACGGTCCCATCATCCAGCCCATATCAGTTACCCATAATACACGGTCACCTTGTTTTATATTCATTCCAAACCCTGCATCAAATGCAGACTTTAGCGGGAAACCAGCATGCGTATGTACTGTTCCTTTCGGTTTACCCGTCGTTCCTGATGTATAAATGAGCATCAACGGATCGTCGCTTTTCATTTCTTCAGCATGTACAAAAGGTTTTTCTTTTTCTAACGTACTCCATGAGAAATCATAGCTGTGCGGAGTAAAATCATTTCCTGCATGCCGAACGATCACCACTTTTTCAACAGTTGGACAATGTTCACATGCTTTATCCACTTCATCTTTTAAAGAAACAATTTTCCCGCGGCGTGAAAATCCATCTGCGGTAATAATCATTTTTGAACCTGCTGCTTGTACACGTGTCATTACTGCATCAGCAGCAAAACCTGAGAATATTGGTGAAATAATCGCTCCAATTTTCATTACTGCTAACATAGCAACAACTGTTTCAGGAATCATCGGCATGTAAATTGTTACACGATCACCTTTCTCAATACCAGCGTGCTTCAAACCGTTTGCAACACGGCTTACCCAGCTGTCAAGTTCTTCATATGTAAAGGATTTCGAAGTTCCATTTTCTCCTTCATACATAAGTGCAGGCTGTCTTTTCACTTCATCATCAGCAATCCACCGAGATAAAGCAGACTCTACAACGTTACATGTTCCCTCAGTATACCACTGTGCAAACGGTGTACCATTATCTAAATCTAACACTTCTGTATATCGTTCCATCCACTGATAGCCAACTGCCTTCTCAGCTTCTCCCCAAAACCACGCTGTTTCTGCAATTGATTTATTATAAAAAGCTTCGTAATCTTCATAGCCTAATGATTTCATCCAACTAAATAAACGCGTTTTTTCTTTATACTCTTCTGTTGGAAACCAAACTGCTTGTTTCAATGTTTTCCCCTCCTTGAATTTTTGAGAAAGAAAGCCCTAAATAGGGCTTTTAAACTGGATATACAGGATGTTTACGATCCGTGAATACTTGATATTTACTCATATACATTTCGAAACGTCCTTTTAATTCTTCTCGTAAATTGTTTGGATGAACTATACCATCAATCACCATTTCTGATGCTAAGTGGTAAATATCAATATCTTTCTTATACTCTTCACGTTTTTCAGCAATGAAGGATTCACGCTCTTCTTCTGGTAAAGCTGCAATTTTATTTGCATACACTGCATTAACTGCCGCTTCTGGACCCATTACTGCGATAGAAGCTGTCGGTAATGCTAGGCAGCAATCTGGTTCAAAGGCTGGACCTGCCATCGCATATAAACCAGCACCATATGCTTTACGAACAACGATAGAAATTTTCGGTACAGTCGCTTCACTCATTGCAGAAATCATTTTTGCACCGTGACGAATAATACCAGCGCGCTCTACTTTCGTACCAATCATAAATCCTGGTACATCTGCAAGGAATAATAATGGAATATGATATGCATCGCATAAATTAATAAACTTCGCTGCTTTATCAGCTGAATCGTGGAATAATACGCCGCCTTTCATTCGCGGTTGATTTGCAATAATACCTACTGGCTTACCATCAATACGTGCTAAACCTGTAATTAGTTCTTGAGCAAATAATTTTTTCACTTCATAGAAAGAACCTTCATCAATAACTCTGTTAATGAGATCTTTCATATTGAAAGGAGCATTTTGATTTTCTGGAATGATTTGTTCTAACGTTTTATCGAATTGTTTCGGTTCTTGAGGTGTAACCAATGGAGTCTTTTCTAAGTAGTTGTTTGGAAAATATGAAATGTATTGTCTTGCTTGCGTAATTGCATCTTCTTCTGTTTTACATAAAACATCTCCGCATCCTGATACAGAGCAATGCATACGAGCTCCGCCCATCTCTTCTAAAGTTACCTTCTCACCGATAACCATTTCAGCCATACGAGGAGATCCTAAATACATAGATGCATTTCCTTCCACCATCATAACAACGTCACAAAAGGCTGGAATATATGCGCCACCAGCTGCAGAAGGTCCAAATAATAAGCATACTTGCGGAACTTTACCTGATAATTTCACTTGATTATAGAAGATTCTTCCTGCACCGCGGCGCCCTGGGAACATTTCAACTTGATCAGTAATACGCGCACCAGCAGAGTCAACTAAATAAAATAACGGAACACGTAATTTTTCTGCCGTTTCTTGAATACGTAAAATCTTTTCAACTGTACGTGCGCCCCATGATCCCGCTTTCACAGTTGAATCATTTGCCATCACGCATGCTGTACGACCATGTATTTTACCCGTTGCCGTTATAACACCATCAGCAGGTAATCCTGTTTGTTCACAATTTGCAAATAATGCATCTTCTACATATTCACCATTATCGAATAGTAGCGCTAAACGATCTCTAACAAATAACTTTCCTTTCGCTTTGTTTTGTTCATGATATTTCGGTGCTCCGCCTTGCTTAATTGTTTCAACTCGTTCTTCAAATGAATTAGATTGTTGTTTTTGGTCTAACATATTTACTCCCCCTTATACATTGGTTTGCGTTTTTCCTTGAATGCCTGTAATCCTTCTAATCTATCTTTCGTATGGATTACGCCCTCATACGCTTGTTTTTCCATTTGTAATCCGGTATGTAAATCTACTTGAATACCATTTGAAATTGCTTCTTTTGCTAACCGAACCGCAATAGGACCATTACTAGCAATACGCTCTGCAATTTCAATTGCTTTTTCTTCTAATCTTTCAGCTGGTACAACGTATTCTACTAAACCATATTCTTTAGCTTCTTGAGATGAGATACGTCTCCCTGTATAAATTAGTTCTTTCGCTCTACCTACGCCAATTAATCTCGGTAAGCGCTGCGTACCACCTGCTCCAGGTATTATAGCAAGCGTAGTTTCAGTAAGACCAAGACTTGCATTGTCAGACGCAATTCTGAAATCACAAGCTAAACTTAATTCTGTACCCCCACCAAGAGCGATTCCATTTATAGCCGCAATTACTGGTTGTGGTAATTGTTCTACCATTTCCATAGTAGAACGAATCATACGAACAGCATTTCTAACTTGTTCTTCATTCATATTGGCACGTTCTTTTAGGTCTGCACCAGCGCAAAACGCTTTTTCTCCAGCTCCTGTTAAAATAACTACACGTGTATTTGACTCTTCACTAATTTGCGTTAATATAGTTTGTAGTTCTTCTAATAGCGCTAAAGATAATGAGTTTGCTTGTCTTTCACGATTTAACGAAACCTTTACAATATGAGGTGTTACATAATCAACTGAAATGTTTTGTAATTGTAGCATCTTCTCACCTACTTATCGTTTTATGTTGAAGCGCTCTATATACATGACTTGGTAATTGGATATTTAATTTACTTTGAATAAATTGACTAGCTCTCAATAACTTTTCTTCATTTACATTTGTTTGGACACCTAACTTATGGAGCATATGTACTAGGTCATCAGTAGCAACATTACCCGATGCTCCCGGTGCATAAGGACATCCCCCAAGTCCACCACAAGAACTATCAAATGTTGTAATACCATATTCTAACGACTTAACTACATTCGCTAAAGCCATACCGTACGTATTATGAAAATGCATTGCAAACTGCGAAGCATCATATTTCTTTAGTAAATACTCTAGAACTCCCTCTACTTGTAAAGGATTCGCTACTCCGATTGTATCCCCAAGAGAGATTTCATAAATACCGTATGAAAATAGCTGATTACATATTTCGTCAACTGCTGTGGCACTTATGTCGCCTTCATATGGACAGCCAAACACCGTGGATACATAACCTCTTACTTTTTTCCCTTCAAATGTTGCTTGTTTCGTTATATCTTCAATGACAGCTAATGCTTCTTTAATTGATTTATTAATATTACTTTTATTATGAGATTCACTTGCTGATAAAAAAACGTTCACCTCATCTACATTTTGCAAAAAAGCTCGTTCCAAACCATTTTGATTTGGAACAAGCGCAGCATATGTAACATTAGGATCCCTTTTTAGCTCCGAAAACACATCACTTGCATCTGCTAATGCAGGGACCCATTTTGGGTGAACGAATGAGGAAACTTCAACATACGATAATCCCGCTTCGGTAAGTAGTTGAATCCATTTTACTTTATCTTTTGTGCCAACAATCTTTTTTTCATTCTGTAAACCATCACGTGGTCCCACTTCTTTAATGACAGCAAAATTAGGTAGTTTCAATTCGCTTCCCCCTATATCTCCCTATTCAATTTCTAGTAATACATCCCCTTCATTTACGAAGTCGCCTTCTTGTACGTTAATTTTCATTACAGTTCCGGCTTCTTCTGAAACGATTGGAATTTCCATTTTCATAGATTCCAAAATGACGACATCCTGTTCTTCCTCTACTGTATCTCCTACTCCTACAACAATCTTCCAAACGTTTCCTGCCATCGATGCATATACTTTCGTCATCATTTTTTCCCCCTTAGTATTGTTAAATCTTATTTTTTAACAAGTTGTTTCGTTACAAAACCTGTTGTATAAATGCCCTCTTTAAACACTTCGTCTTCTAATACTTGCAATAGCATTGGCGTGTTCGTTTTAATACCTTCTACTTTTAATTCTTCTAAAGCATCATGTAATTTCGAAATTGCTTCTTCACGAGTCTCACCATGAGCAATAACCTTTGCAATCATTGGATCATAGAAAGGTGTAATTGTTACATGATTCTCTAAGAAGTGATCGATACGTACATTTGACGGTAATGTTAAATCTGTAATTTTCCCAGGTGATGGGAAGAATGTTTTTGGATCCTCTGCATAAATACGAGCTTCAATGGCATGACCAGTACGTTTTACATCATCCTGTGTAAATGATAACTTTTCACCACTTGCAATAAGAAGCTGTTGTTCTACAAGATCTAAACCAGTAATTTCTTCTGTAACTGGATGCTCTACTTGTAATCTCGTATTCATTTCTAAGAAATAGAAGTTCTTTTGATCATCTACAAGAAACTCAACTGTACCTGCATTTGTATAACCAAGTGCTTTAGCAGCTTGTACAGCAACTTCACCCATCGCTTTTCGTGTACCTTCATCTAAAAATGGAGAAGGTGCTTCTTCAATTACTTTTTGATTTCGGCGCTGCACAGAGCATTCACGCTCCCATAAATACACTGTGTTACCATGTGTATCTGCTAAAAGCTGAATTTCAATATGATGTGCATCTGCAATATAGCGCTCTAAATACATTTCTCCGTTACCGAAGAAGTTTTGTGCTCTTGTTTTGTTACTTTCAAATGCTTTGGTGAGCGTTTGCTCAGTTTCCATCAACTGCATTCCAATGCCTCCGCCGCCTGCGGATGCCTTAAGCATTAATGGGTAACCAATTTGTTTAGCAATTTCAATTGCTTCTTCAGCAGTTTCAATATTTGTAGTAATACCTGGAACTACTGGGACATCTGCAGCTTGCATTGCAATACGTGACTCGATTTTACTGCCCATCTTCGTAATGATTTCTTCTGATGGACCGATAAATACGATTCCTTCTTCTTTACAACGAACCGGAAAAGATGGATTCTCAGATAATAATCCATACCCCGGATGGATTGCTTCAGCATTTGTCTTCTTAGCTATTTCAATAATTTTTTCAAGATTTAAATAGCTTTCCTGGACACGTGGCCCACCTACTAAGTAAGCTTCATTTGCCATTTTTACATGTAGGGCATTTTCATCTGCCTCAGAATAAATAGCAACAGTGCGAATGCCAAGTTTTTGACAAGTTTTCATAATACGAACTGCGATTTCCCCGCGATTCGCAATTAATATTTTTTGAAACATAGTGATTCCTCCTTTTTATCTACATCCTAAATGTCTAGCAATTACGAGACGTTGAATTTCAGAAGTTCCTTCACCAATTTCTAATAGTTTTGCATCACGAATATGTCGTTCTACTTCATATTCACGCATATAGCCGTATCCACCGTGAATTTGTACCGCTTGATTTGCAATGCGACTAGCAGCCTCAGATGCGAAAAGTTTTGCCATAGCCGCTTCTTTACCGAAAGGTTTATCGTTATCTTTTAACCAAGCCGCTTTATGTACTAAATTACGCGCTAGCTCTACTTCAGTCGCCATATCAGCTAATTTAAATTGAATCGCTTGGAAATTAGAAATTGACTTTCCAAATTGTTGACGTTCTTTCGCATATTGCAGAGCACGTTCAAATGCAGATTGCGCAATACCAACAGCTAATGCAGCAATTGAAATGCGTCCCCCATCAAGTGTATATAAGAATTGTTTAAATCCTTTATTTACATCACCAAGAATATTTTCTTTCGGTACACGAACACCATCAAGTACGATTTCACAAGTATTAGAAGCACGAACACCCATCTTATCGTAAGGACTAGAAATCGTTAACCCTTCACTAGTAGTAGGTACGATAAATGCCGAAATGCGTTTTCTGCCATTATCTTCAACACCATTGACAGCGGTTACAATAATCGTATTTGCATACTCTGCATTTGTAATCCAACACTTTTCACCACTAATTACATATTCATCGCCATCTAAAATCGCTTTCGTTTGTGTGCCCCCTGCATCAGACCCTGCATTTGGCTCCGTTAATCCGAAAGCACCTAATGTTTTACCTGACGCCATCGGAACTAAATACTTTTGTTTTTGTTCTTCTGTACCGAAATAATAAATTGGAGAAGCACCTAATGAAATTGTTGCAGCATAGCTTAAGCCTGTACCACCACAAGCGCGGCCAATTTCTTCAACTGCTAACGCGTACGATACTGTATCGCCACCTGAACCTCCATACTCTTCTGGGAATGGGATGCCTAATAATCCTAGTTCGCCCATTTTTTGAAATGTTTCATATGGAAACTCTGCAGTTTTGTCATAATACACAGCTTTCGGTGCGATTTCCTTTTCAGCAAAATCACGTACCATTTCTTTAATCATTTGTTTTTCGCGAGTTAGAGTAAATTCCATTCCGCTACACACCCCTTATCGAATATTGAGTTTCGACAGCGTGCGAGTTTCTACTACAAACATTGCTACTTAAAAGACAAAAATATTAGTTAGATAATTGTTATAATTCTGTCATAACTTAATTTTAAAACAGATTCTGTACTAATGCACAAAAAAATTCCTACATTGTTCTACAACAACATAGGAGTTTTTTTGTCGAATTATGTAATTTATTGTTTAATAATCTCGACCTTTACCCGAATCTGAAATCTCTACTAAAGCTTCAGGATATGGTTCGAAATATGTTTGTCTTAATAAATACTTTTCATCAAATCGAAGAGCCCATGATTTTAAAATTGCAAGTAAGCTACTAAGAGGAATTTTCTTTTCTATATACTTTTGTATTAAATTTAAAAAGTAATCTTTTTCTTGTTTTTTCAGCTTTGTTTTAAAGTATCCAAAAATATGCTCACATACATTTACATTCGATGTATAGCGGGGTGTGCGCATAAATAATTCATATAAAGTCTTCTCATAGTTTTCCAATACAACTTCAATCTTCTCATTTTTGTGATTTGCAATAATACGCCCTAATTCCTTTTGTTTTACCTGATTATAAGCCATAAATAAATATTTATTATCCGACTGAAACGATACGAGGTCTTTCATATTTTTATTACGTTTAATCATCTTGTAATTTGCGATTGTAAATAACCTTGTAAAGAAATGTTCTCTAATAATAAAATTCGACAATCTACCTTCTTCTTCAATTGGAAGATGCGAAAAATTTTTTATTACTGCTCCGCCAAATAAGCCCGATCCCTTTCCTTTTGCTGGTGCTTTTTCAAAACCAGAATAAATCTTCACATCACGCGTACCACAACTTGGCGAACGATTCTTTAAAATAAAACCATCCACATCTGATATCGTATGTAAAAAGTCATTTGAAAATCGTTCCATTTTTCCAGTTATATCTTCCCGTGTCGATGGTTGCACAAGCCTATTCACACCATTTTCTTCTACAATTCGTATCGTTTCACGAGGAATCCCCAATCCGATCTCGACTTCTGGGCAAACAGGTATAAATGTAACAAATGACTGCAAATTTCTTATTGTTACATCTGGAATCATCTCTCCATTATAACGACAAGCATCAAATTCTAAACATTTACTTACAACGATTGTAGGTTTTGCAAATTGTCGCATTTCATTACCTCCTTAATGCTATTCCGTATATAAATTGTACTAAGATTAACATTTTAAGCAAAGTTTGATTCATTTAACTCTATTTTCTATAAATGTGACTTCTATAATGATGGTTTAGAAACTGTGAAATGAATAATACACACATGCTCTGGAGAAATTAATACGTAAGAAAGGAGGGAGCGTTATGAAGAAGAAATTATCATCTATTTTAAGTGTTTTAGCACTATCTATTATGTTTTTAGGTACATCTGCCCAAGCTGAATACGATGGAAATAATATGAATAGAGTTAATAACACTGATATTTCAACTCGAGTTAATGACAATAACTTAGACAGAGTTAATAATGATGTAAGAACTCGCAATGTCAATACAACAAATGATTTAAATGATAATCGTGATAGAAATAATAATTGGGCTTGGCTCGGGCTATTAGGACTAGCAGGATTATTAGGTCTTAGAAGAAAAGACAAAGAAACACGCTGATTTAGAATGTTTTTAGTAAACAAGTACTTATTTATCAAAAATATATAATGAAAATTAATCGCCTTTTTAAAGGCGATTAATTTTTTGCTAAAAAATGATATAAGTACTTCACACTTCAACATATTTTTACTTATGATTAAATTCGTGGCGTTAATCCGTACAATATAAATTGAATCGTATTTTCAATTTCCGTTTCATCATCCCATTTTTCTTCAGGCAATAATAAAAATCGTGTTAATAATAAACCTAATACAGCTGATAAAGTAAGTCGTAAAACAGAAGATGGAGGCATTTCAATAATTTCTTCTTCTTCTTGAAACTTTGCAATCAACTTTTTAAAATGTGAAAGTAATTCTGTTTCAACTAAATGTTGTATCTCATTTTTCAATTCCGGCTGAAACGGCACTTCTTGAATTAATATTTTTATCATTGGAAAATGCTTTTTTGCAAATTCAAATCTATTATGAATAACAACTCTTAGAAGCCCTTCATATGATTCATACTCCGATTTAAATATTTCCTTTGCGAATGCTTGTACGAAAAATGGTGCAGCAAACTTCGTTAATGTCGGCATGACGACTGCTAGCAATAAATCTTTTTTCGTTTTATAGTAGCGGAAGATCGTTCCTTCCGCTACACCAGCGCGCTTTGCAATTTCACTTGTTGAAGTTGAAGCATATCCTTTTTCTCCAAACATATCAACGGCTGCTTCTAAAATACGCATTTGACGTTCATTTCGTTTATCTGTATTTGTTGCAGCTATTAATTCCTCCAGCCAATCTTTCTGCATTTATAAAGCTCCTTTTTGTCATTATTATATTTTGCGATGTTTCTTTAAAGCAAATACATTTCCTACTGCAAATAATATTGAAAAAAGTAATAATACAGTAAGATCTACTGCAATCTCTGTAATTCCTTGATTTCGAATCATCACTTGTCTCATTGCATCAGCGCCATATGTGAGCGGAAATAATTTCCCTAACATTTGGAGCCACTTATTCATAGATTCAATTGGAAATAACCCAGAAAAGAAAATTTGTGGCACAATGACAAGCGGTATAAACTGTATCATTTGAAATTCATTATTTGCGTATGCCGATAAAAACGTCCCTAAAGTTAATGCCGTTAAAGAAAGAATACATGTAATAAGTAGCGTTAACCATATGGAGCCAGCTACATACAAGTCTAAAATGTAAACTGAAAAACTTACGATAATAATAGATTGTATAAATGCAAAGATTCCAAAACCAATAATATATCCTGCAACTATTTCCCATCTTCTTACCGGAGTGGACAATAATCTTTCTAATGTACCACTTAAACGTTCTCTCACGAAAGAAACTCCTGATAAAATGAATACAAAGAAAAATGTAAAGAAACCGATTAATACAGGTCCGAGGCCATCAAACATCGTAAAGTCTTTAGATCCATGTAAATACTTTACTTCAGGTTTCATAACTGAGACATCATTCTTTTCAGCGCTCTTTTGCAACACTTGAAGTACAGCACGATTTTTTGATGAATCACTACCTTCTAATAATAGATTGATTTTTCCATTCTCTAAATGGATTACTGCATCCACTTTTTGCTTTTCAAGCTCAGACGTTGCCTTTTCCTTGCTATATTCAAAAATTGTTGCCTCTTGATGCTTCATCGCAGTTATGATAGGCGCCGGTACATCGACCAAAGCAATTTTTGGTATATAATCTTTTTGTGTAAATACGAGAGACAATAACCAAAGTAATAACATTGGTGCTCCAAACATCATAGCTAACGAACGCTTATCTCGAAAAAATTGGCGAATAATACGAATGATTACACCAGTAACTCTCATGATTGAGCCACCTCATCCAACAAAAAGACATCTTCAATCCGTCCTGATGATACCCGATTTTTCAATTCTTCAGGTGTTCCAGTCGCAACTAGCTTTCCTTCTCTAATCAACCCTAGACGCTCACAAAACTCAGCTTCGTCCATAATATGCGTCGTTACAATAATGGTTGTGCCTTTCTTTTTCAAATCATAAAATTTTTCCCAGATTGTTTTTCTAAGAAGCGGATCTATCCCAACTGTTGGTTCATCTAAAATTAATATTTCAGGTTCATGAAGGAGCGCTATTGCTAATGATAAACGCTTCTTCATCCCGCCTGAAAAATGCTGAACTTGTTTTTTCATATGTTGTGATAATTGTACAAGATCAAAAACCTCTTCAATTCTTTCTTTTTTATGCTTTCCCTTTAATCCATACATCATTGCCAGAAAATCTGCATTTTCATATGCTGACAGTTCTTCGTATAATGCATCAGCTTGTGCCATATAACCAATTCTTTTCATCTCACTTAACTTTGGCATGTTTGTATTGAAAACAAGTACCTCGCCTTTGGTTGCCTCATTAATACCTGCAATCATTTTAATTAGCGTTGTTTTACCTGAACCGGAAGGACCAACCAAACCAAAAATCTCTGCTTTTTCTACTTGCAACGAAATGTTATGCAGTACTTCTTTTTTCCCAAAACTTTTGGATACATCTTGCAAAATAATTGAAGATTGTTGCATTCAAAATCCCCCTTTTTAACGAAATGAGTGAGTACTCACTTTTATTTTATTCTTTTGTAATTATATGTCAAACTTTATTGATTAATATTCATTTTCAATCAACAATTTTAAACAATGAAACAGAGTCGACATTAGAAAATCATTTCTTAAAGTCGACTCTGTTTCATTTAAACTATATATTTTTCTTTATGTTTTTAAATTCATATACTTCCTAATTCTAGCAACGTCTAAAGAATATTCGATAACTAATTGTTGTAACGGTAAAATCACTGTGTCGGGATATAAATGTGCATATTGTAATGTTTCCGCATATTTTTCTAATCTTTTTTCCAAGTACTTTATAATTTGATCAGGATGACTTACTAATAAACATTTACAATAATAATGTATTTGTTCCTCAATCGCCGTATACTCTTCAATTTCATATTCTTTGTGCATGTGTACACCCCTTTAAGTTTTTTACATAGATTACTTATCACACTTTTCACTCGACTAATTTTTAAGTTTTTTGATTATTTACACTATAACAAACTCTTCAGGTCAAATTTTGTTACTTTATGTAACGTAGAAAATTTTTAACAAAATTGTAATGTTAACTTGTACAAAATATAAAAGCACCTTTTCCTTTTTTACATAAAAAGTCGTACAGTTCAATTTAACTGTACGACTACAAGTTCCGGCCTATTAAAGATTCTTTGCGGAATAATACTATTCCCTAATCCTCGACTCACTATCATAGACGTATTATTCTTAGCCTATAGTAGCTAAATTAAATTATTTTACACCAACCTGATTCCAAGCATTTTCTATGGCTTTATACGCTACACTATCGTAACCATCATAATCAGCCGCAGATTGTAATAAAGCAGTACGAGCTTGTTTAAAATCGCTAGAATGAGTTTCTATAAAATAAAGTTAGAATAATATTTCAGGTCAAAACATGCTCTTAGATATTTTGAAGATATTATTTTACTCATATCTGTTTTCTTTTCAAGTGCCCCTAATAACCAAGTTCTATTAAAACCTGAACTGAAATAATTCTTCCATAACATTTGTTTTAATTTTAGTACGAACGGTAGCCTCTCTAAAATCACTCTCAAACAAAAACCATAATAAGTCTATTTGAAGTGAACCCGAATAGTGATACATGAAAAAAACACCTCCTGAATTCGCATACTAAGTATGCAAATTCAGGAGGTGTTTTTGGTTTGAAGACAAGAGTTCATTACCCAGAAGAAATAAAGTGGAAAGTGATTGAAATGAAAAAGAATGGATATTCCAATCGAACAATTATGGAGAAGCTTGGCATTAAAAATGTTTCCCACATTAAGACATGGATGAAGTGGTATCGTACTAATCAAACGTACCGTTTTCAGCAACCTGTAGGAAAACAATATTCTTATGGAAAAGGGCCAAAAGAGTTAAATGAATTGGAACAGCTACGGTTAGAAAATAAACAGTTAAAAACAAAATTACTAATATGGGGAAAGTATCTGGAGATCGAAAGGAGTTGAACCCGGAAACTGTAGTTACTTTATGGACCGATTTAAAAACAAAACTAACGGTAAAAGAATTGTGTAATGTATTAGAATTACCCCGGTCTACATTTTATCGCTGGTTACAACGAACAGTGGACCTAAGAGATGAGATAGAAGAGAAAATAAAGGATGTTTGTCTTCAGCATAAATTCCGATATGGATATCGAAGAGTGACTGCAACTCTTCGGAAAATGGGGCTGTGTGTGAATCATAAAAAAGTATTACGAATCATGAGACAAAATCAGATTCTCTCAAAAGTTCGTCGAAAGAAAAAGAAATATATCAGTGACGCGGAACCAGTGGTAGCCCCTCATCGATTGGAACGCCAATTCGATGCATCCGCACCAAATGAAAAGTGGTTTACGGATGTGACGTATCTATTATTTGGAGAGCGTACCTTGTATTTATCAACGATTATGGATGCCTTTAATCGTGAAATTATTAGTTATGTCATCAGCGAGTCCCAAGCACTGCCATTGGCGATGAAGACATTAAAACAAGCAATGAGAGGGCGAAAAGTAAAAGATGTCCTTCTTCATTCAGATCAAGAAAGTATTTATACAGCGAAGGAATTTCAAGCGTACGCCAAAGAAAACGGCATTATCACCAGCATGTCCCGGAAAGGAAATTGCCATGATAATGCCGTCATGGAAAGCTTCTTTGGTCATTTGAAAAGTGAAGCCTTCTATTCACAAGAGATAACAAAAGTATCCAACACAACTGTGCGAAAGATTGTGCTAGAATACATTCATTACTACAATTGTGTGCGAATTCAAGAAAAATTAAACCACCTATCCCCTAAAGAATTTAGGGAACAAGTGGTTTAGGTGTTTTGATACGTGTCCCGTTTTTGGGGTTCACTTCATTCGTAGACAATCAAGTGCTTTAAGTTCATATGTTTTTAAGTAGTATTAAATTTATAAGTTTTGTAGTAGTTGTCATGATACCTTTTGTATGTTATGACAATTACTACGTTAAACCTTACGAGTTCGTTAGTTTTATACCCATTCCAGGTATTTATATTTATCAACTAATCACTATGAGTTGTAATCACAGAGTCTCTTTTCCCTAAAAATAAATTATCATATCTATTACGCTTCATCAAACAGACATCCTGATTTGTATAATTATTGTCGGATGTAAATAAAAATATTAAATAACTAAATCAATTTGGCAGCTGAATAGTTACCTTATTTTTCTCCTGAAAACAAATTAAAAATCTAGTTTATTTAAATCATTATGTTTTATAAATCGAGCTATTTCCATTTCTAAATCAATTCTATTAATATTTTTATCAAAAATAAATCCCATTTTCCCATTATATTTTTTTAATTTAGTTGGCATATCCCAATACTCCATCTCATTTTCAAACTCATATAATCCAAAAGTAAGACTCATGTTTCTTCCGTTTTTTTCAAAGAAAATAATTATGTTATCTTTATCAAAGTCTTCATAAATAATATTTATTTTAGTGTCATTCATTCTTGCACACCTTCCCAAGTAGTATACTTACTAGATTATCATTTTTAACCATACAATAAATTATTACTTACTCCCAATTCTATATAAATGATAATATTTATCATATAAACCACAACATGCATCCATTCCTGGGTTTGCACTCATTGACTTTTCGATTACTTTTCCCCATGAACCATACTTATTAAATGAAAATTCTGCTGTTGGACCATGTGGATTACCATATTTAACCTCATTTCTAGCCATTACACGCTCTAGTCCTTTTGGATCATCTATATAATCATTTAATCGATTCTGATTTCTTTGATTATTTACCGCTCTTGCAATTTCTTCAATTGAATTTCCCTCATTCTTCATTTTATTAACTAGTTCTATAATATTATCATTTTTATCATGATAACTCTGCCTTCTTACAGTTGCCTGAGCCACTTGTTCTGGATTTGTCCAGTCTAGTGCATCAGCAAATCCACCTATACTCTCCGATTTTGGATTTGGAGAAAACCCATAAACTGCATCTGGATTTTCATGTATATCTTTTGCCGCCTTTGGATTATCCATAGGATTATTCTTATAAGCAAATCTAGTATCACCCGTACCCTTATCTCCACTAGAACTGATCTCGCCTTTAGTAAACTGATGGGTTGATAGCTTTTCTTCAACTCGATGAAAATCAGGTGTATCAAATTTAGAGCGTATATTATTTGCACCTGCATAGGTAAATTGATTTTTTGGCATTAGAATATTATTCAACATGTCAACGCTTTGTTTATACTTATCTAAAGTTATTACGTTTTTAGTACCTTGTATAAAATTTACACTTTCACTAAGTTTTGAGGTTTTGCCTAACGTTGAAACTTTATCTACACCTTTTGTTCCTACAAATAATTCAGCGATTGCTAATTTAACTTGCATCTCTACATTTCCAAACCATTTAGCTCTGCTATTCCAATCTCCATTTACAACATCTTTATTCCACGAATCAGAAATAGCTTGTTCTACAGCAGCAAATGTTTCATCGATGTGAGAAAGGGCATACACAGCCCCCTCAACACTATCTATTGGATGTAAAATTGTGTTTACTATTCCTTTAAGTTCATCTAACACCGCTTCATTTTGCCCTTTTTTGTAGTTATGATATTGCCCGATAATAGGAGTGTTTTCTATCTGGCGAATAAATTTTTTGTACAAATGATCCATCGCTTCTACGTTATTTTCAACAATATCTTTAAATATATCGAACAACGATTCTTCTATAATACTGATTTCTTCAGAATGATGTTTTTTTTCTTCTGTAATCGCTTGGATAGAAGTCGTCCATTCCATATTCAAGCCTTGTGTACTAAACGTACCACTTACAGGACTAAATCCTTTCCCACTTTGAACTTCGGCAAGACCAGTAGCAATACTAGCTGCTAATTGAAGGGCTGTGCTGTAGTTATTACTGGATGTATAATTGAATTCATATAAATGCTCTAATTTTTCTTCAAGTTTTTTTCTCATCTCAACTAAAACAGTTACAATTGCGTCTATACCAGGCATTGGTGTAGCTTCATCTATCACTTCTATACTTGCAATCATTTGATTGATTTCTTGAATTTGCTCTCTTACTTCTTGTTCGACTACATCCGTGGAAGCAACTTGTGATTGAAAATCTCTTGGAAAAGCATCATTTTGACGAATTAATTCTTCACATAAATAAATAATACCCTGTGCTAAAGGACGAAAGGTTTGGACAAGAAATATTTTTGCACTACTATATGTTCGTCCTTGCAGAACCGTATCAGTTGCAAAAGCATCAATCGACTGAATGACTTGTTCCATGCCTTGAATGGTAGCGGTACATACAGCATTCATGCTTTGAGTCTGATTTTGTACTTCCCCTAAATACATATTTAAACTCATGCTTTGTCCTCCCTTTTTAATTACTATTGCCTATAAATACGGTTGGTTTTTAAATCAATAAGATTGCGTCTTTCTTTAAGCAATATTTCTTTGTGATTTTCCAATTCAAGTAATGATTTCCGCTCGATATGTTCCGATTCTTGAAGCTTATTTATAAAAAAATTAGAAATTTCTCTATCACCATGCCATGTTTTTTAAAGTCCTATTAAATAAACGATTATTTCGATTTCTCAATTCATGAAATCCTATTACCGCTCGTCTCTGGATTTGAATTGCAGCTTGATTTCGACTCTGTTTTTCAAATATTATCCGAAATTCTTAATTTAATTGATTTATTTGCTTTTCAATCTTTTGATCCACCTTTTTCTTCCTCTCCTTCTCTCGCTACTGTAGATTATCACATTAGTGAAATGTCTTTTGTAGTTCGTTATCCATTCTTTCAAACTCCTTAGCTGCTGAATGAATATTATCAACTGCTTGTTGAAAGGTCCCACAAAATTGTCAAGTCAAATCCAACATTTGTTGATTCGTTTTTTGTGCTTGAGCATTAACAGATAGTGTAGTACGACTCGCCTTTGTTATAGAAAGATTTGTCGTACTTTGGATTGTATCCGAAGCATTTTTCATCGATGCAGCGATTTGTTTGGCCGTTTGAAAATTACTTTGAAAGTTCTCCATTATTTACACCCACTTTATTTATAAAATCATATAGAAAATTATACCATGTAAGAATATTTCAATGTATCAAATATTTTCAGTAAAGAAATGTATAAGCTATGGGTGAATCAGGCGTGGAAGGCAGACTAAAAAAAACTGTCGAAATATATAACCCATTTAAGGGTACATGATCGTAAATAACAGATTTGAATACAGAAAGATGAGGAAATAATTCAGTCTCATTAAACAATAAAATTCATGTGACCGGTGAGGGTGCTGCACAATCTGGAGAGCTTGTTAATAGTATCTAAGTTTACTCAGAAACATTTTCTCCCACTTAGAGATTTGATAGGGGTTGAGAATCGTTAATAGGAATTTATAACAAATACGGATAGAATAGCATATCTATATACTGAATAAAATATTTGATAAAGATTCAATTAAAAGACAATCAACAAATAATAAAGTTTATGCAGCTACATTTGAAGTTAATTTTGGAAAATCATTTATATTTAATTAGTTAATTTAATTAAAACATAAACACAAGCTATCCTTTCGGGGTCACTTCACAGTTGAATTATAATAAAGGATAGCTTTTTGTTTTTTCTTCACAGTACATTTATAAAGCACAATACGAGTAGATAAAATGTTTTTATTATAATTTTAAACCTTATTGATAGACCTTCTTTTCACTTTCCTTCACATCTATGTTGTTCTCACTTGTTCATTCTACATCTTGATTAAAAACTTGAAAAAATCTTCTTCATTTAAAGGTTTACTGTAAAAATAGCGCTTAGTTCCGGACAAGCATTCGCAATATCTTGAACCCCAGTACCAGGGATTCCATTCTCATTTTCTAATCCCGTATGCATTTCCTACTAATGTCTTTCCCTTATATTGTTCACTAACTTTTTTCAATGTATCTAAGCCAAAGTTAAATTCATGATTTCCAAATACCCAAGCATCCTATCCCATGGCATTCATCGCTACCATCATTGGCGATTGTGGTTGATCATTGAATAATTCTACTGGGTTTCCTTGAATTGTATCCCCAGCATCTACTAATATGGTATTTGGATTTTCCTGACGTACCTTCTTTATAACTGTATAGAGTTGCGTTAAACTTCCACTCGTATTTGCACCATCAAGCGCATAATCCCAGGGCATAAATCTACCATGAATATCTGCAGTACCTAACAGTGTAATATTGACATCAGATTCCTCAGCTTTTGAGGTAGATGGTTTGACTGTTACTGCTGTTCCAAGAAGTATAAAAATAGCCAAATAACATAAATAGTTCTTCCATTTCATTTTTTGCATAATAACAATATTTCTCCCCTTTTGTACTGTCATCCTAACTATACTTAGTTACGATGACCTTCTTTTGTTACCTGAATTATAAATGTATTAGGAATACAAAAAAAGCGATTCTTTTTACATTAAAAAGAATCGCTTTCCAAGTTCATATTTTCAATTACATTACATAAAGAATTGAGAGATTATCACTTAAAAGCATTGACGACAACTTCAGCCGCCTCTGCAATGAGTTGATTATCATAGCTCGCCTCTTTCTCATCTTTACTAGATAAAATTGCGATGATAATAGGTGCTCTATTTGGTGGCCAAACGATAGCAATATCATTTCGTGTCCCGTAACTTCCAGCTCCTGATTTATCTGCAACTACCCAGTTAGTAGGCACACCTGCACGAATAAGTTTGTCTCCTGTAGCATTTCCTTTCATCCACTCTGTAAGAATGTTACGTTTATGATTTGGAAGCGCATTTCCGGCCGTAAAACCTTTAAGATTCGTAGCAATTGCTTTCGCTGTACTAGTGTCACGAATGTCTCCTGGAATAGCCTCGTTTAATTCTGTTTCAAAACGATCAGACATAGTAACGCGGTCCCCCATCTGTCTTAGCGCTCTTTCATACCCTTTCGGTCCGCCTATTTTACGGAATAAAATGTTCCCTGCAGTATTATCACTGTAACGAACAGCAGCCTCAGCAATTTCCCCTAGTGTCATTCCGGTATCTACATGTTTCTCTGTAACAGGTGAATATTCCACTAAGTCGTCTTTCGTGTAAGTAATAACTTCATTTAATTTCTCAGTTGAGTTTTGCTGCAGTAATATCCCTGCCGCTAGCGCCTTGTAGGTTGATGCAAAGGCAAACCTTTCGTTAGGTCGATAAGCGATTGTTTGATTTGTACCAGTATCAATCGCATATACACCTAATCGTGCATCAAATTTCTTCTCAAGTTGAGAGAACTCTTTATACGTCGCCTGATTTTTATGTTTCACTTTTCCAGTCTTTTCTTTCGCTTCAACTTGCAATGTCCCTCCTTTAAAAGCATCTAGGCTTGTAAGACTTAAACCTAATATACCAACGCATATACCTATTTTTAGCATCCTCTTGTTTTTCAAAATCATCATTCCTTTCAAATTCTTAATACCTCTTTATACGTACACATAATAGACAATCACAGAAACAAATTTGTTCCATAATCTTAAAAAACTTTATAACTAATATCTGTATTATTAACAAACTAAAAGATAGCAACTATGATAGCTGCTATCTCTTATTTCAAATCTTCTTTTAACTTTTAAAGAATTTTATATAAACAGGGGCTCTTCCCTGAGAAAAGCACTCAAATTTTACTAATTTTGATTAGAACTATCTGTACTAGCAACTTCACCATGTATACGTTGCTGTTTTAAATCAAAGTATGCATCTAAAACTTCCTTTCCAATTATAGAATTAATTCCACTTTTATCATTATGAAGCCACGGAACTACTACTGAGAACGCTACTTCTGGATTATCATATGGTGCATATCCAACTAACGTTAAGTTGTAACATTCCATACGTTCTCCTTTTGCGTTTCTACCAATTGGATCATCTCCGCCATATACAGTTTGAGCTGTCCCTGTCTTTCCTGCTGGTTTATATGGAGCATTTTTGAAATACTTCACGCCAGTTCCATCACCTTCTTGAAATACCCATCTAAACCCTTCTTTTATCCGATCAATATGTTCTGTCTTCATATCAACTCGATTTAATACGACAGGCTCTATAGAGCGTATAACTTTACCAACCTCTTCTTTTATTGATTGTTCTCGTATTTCTTGTACAATTTGAGGTTGCATTCTATAACCGCCATTCGCAATCGTTGAAATATATTGTGCCAATTGCAACGGCGTATACGTATCATACTGACCGATAGAAAAATCTAGTAAAAATCCTGGTTGACTATCTACTTTTCTAGTTTGTCCAATTATTTCATTTGGTAAGTCAATTCCTGTTGGGACACCTAAACCAAATTGTTTGAAATAATAGCGCATCGTATTAAATGCTTCTTGTTTTATATCCAATGAGCCATTGGGTACGTAATTAACTCCCGCAATTTTTAAAGCTGTCTGGAACATGTATACATTCGAAGATACTTGTAGCGCTCGTAAATCATTAATATTACCAAATCCAGATACATTCCATGATTTCTTGGCTTGTGTACCTTTAAATTTCATTGGTGCATCATAAAATTGATCTCCTGGCTGTATTGCCCCTGTCTCATATCCAGTTAATAAAGTAGCACCTTTTACAGCTGACCCTAGTTCATACGAAGTTGTCATGTTACCTAATGCCAAATCCTCAATCTCTGTTTTCCCTTGTTTTTCTACAATCTTTTTGCCTGCCATAGATAAAATCTGTCCGTTATTGGGATTCGTCATGACAACAAAAGCTCTGTCTAACAGTGGCTCTGAACTCTTAAAAGCTCTCAAGTTTTTCTCTATACTTTCTTCCACTTTCTTTTGTAATTCCATATCAATCATTAATGTTAAACTATTTCCACTTTTCCCTTTAGAAATTACTTCTGTGTTTATAATGTTTCCTGCTCTATCAGTAATGTTTTTCACTTCTTCTTTTGTACCGTGTAATACGTCTTCATATCGTTGTTCAATATAACTTTTTCCTACACGATCATTCCTGTTATATCCACGTACCAAATAAGAATCTAAATTTTCTTTCGGTAATCCTTCTTCACTACTCGTAATATTTCCTAATACAGAACGAAATAAATTACCATTTACATAATTACGTTCCCAGTCAACCGTCGCATCTACTCCTAGAAAATTCGCAAGGTTTTCACTTATACGCGCATACTCTTCATCTGTTACATCTTTTTTAATAATTTGTGGTGTTAGTTGATAACCTGAACTCATTTTACTTTTAATAGCTAACACCTTTAAATCTTGTGCTGTTAATTCTGCCAATTCTACTTCTGTAATGCGACCTCGTCTTAAGTCTTCTATTTTTTTATCTAACTCTTTTCCCTCTATACCCTTTTCTTTAAACGTTTCTATATCTTTCTTAGTAATCTTTGTCTCCGCACGTTTCGTATTCAACTGCATCCAGAAATCCTTTTTATCGATATCGGTTAATTTATTTATATCTTGTTCGGGCATTTCAAGTACTTCCGCCAAGTCTTTTGCTGTTTTCAAAATATCTTCACTCGTAATCCCCTTTACCCTTGTATACGTAATCGTGCGAAGAGATTTATTATTAACGACTGTTTTTCCTTCTCGATCTAAAATTTGTCCACGTGGAACCGGAATGCTAGTTATTGCATTTTGACTGCTTTCCACTTGGTTCTTATAAGCCTCTCCCTCAACGATTTGTACTTTCCCTAGCTGCATAATAATAGCTGAAAATAGTAAAAATATGCAAAGGAACATTATATTTAATCGAATAGATATATATGTCTTCTGCTTCTTTCCTTTTTGTTCTTCCATAAATCCTCCATTTAATCCTTTCAGGAATTGCTACAAATACTAAAAGCATTCCTTATATATTAGATACCGCTGACCGGCTATAAATTTCGTCTCAATTTTTTGCTTAATTCTTGTAAGCATCCATCCTTTTCGTTTAGCTACGTAATTCATAACTCTCCCTTCCTGTTTTCTCTCTATTTTTTTGTAGCTTGTATTAGAAATGCTACACTGTATAATGACTCATATTAAACTTACACATAGACTTGCTAGTAAATTTCCATACTGATTATTCCTTTCTTCATGCTGTAATACTTAATAGACAACCTAAATAAGAAAGTTGTTCCACATTTACAAAAAAAATAATTAACTATAATATGGAATAGGCTAAAAAGGGAGGGTTTTATGTTACATACAAAAATAAAAAAGTGGAGATTTATAGCGGTTCTTTCTATTGTGGGTGTGATTTTAATAATTTTATTAAAAAGCCATTTCGTTTCAATAACTATCGAAACTTCTTCAGCTGAAAGAGGAGAAATACTTGATCAAAATGGTGTAATACTAGCTACAAATAAGAAAGTTAAGTCTCTATATTGCACTTCTAATGATGACAAGCTATCGAAACAAGATACAGCAAACACATTAGCTTTTTTCAATCAATTTTCAAGCGAGTTTCAACATGATATTTCTACAGAGAACATAAAATCTCAATTACAACAATCTTGTAAAAAACAGACTATGAATGATATGCCGTTATACTCTGATATAACTGAGAATGAACTTGCATTCATAAACAAAAACAAACCCATTAATGTAATAATTAAAGATGAATGGATTCGATATTATCCTAAACACGCAATTGGTTCACAGGTAATTGGATATGTAGAAAATGACCTTAATTCAAAGCATATAGCTGTCGGAAAAAGCGGGGTTGAGTTGCAATATGAAAATGATTTAAAAGGAAAACCAGGTAAAACTCTTATTTTTAAATTGAATAATAAAAAGTTATTATGGAACATTCAAAAAGTACAAAAAGGAAAAGATGTCCGGCTAGCTTTAGACTCTGAGTTGCAACAAAAAACAGAGGAAGCATTAAGATCTCAAATTAAGAAAACACCTGATGCTAAAGCTGGTTATGCTGTAGTGAGCGATGCAAAAACTGGCGCAATTTTAACGATGGCCAACTCGGCAGTTTTTGACCCAAATATATTAAATACACATGTATCACCTAAAATAGATAACATAAAATCACTTTCGCAAAATAAAGCAATTCAAAAATTAAAGTATGGTGAATCTTATGTAAATATGGCTTCTACTATAAAGCCACTTACTATTTTAATTGGATTAAACGAAAAACTTTTTCAACCTGAAGATACTTATTTAGATAAAGGTACTTTTCAGTATGATAATCAAAATAACATTACGAATGCACCTGGAACACCAACAGGTGAGATTACACCGAGGCAGGCTATCATTAATTCATCTAACACATTTATGACAGCAAAAGTAGCTTTGCCCTTATTCAACCAAAATAATGGCAATATAGAAAAAGTGGCACATTTATGGACAGATTATTTAATGCAATTCGGCCTACGTTCTAAAACCGGGATTGATTTACCCTTTGAAGAAGATGGACAATATGAATTCCATCCCTCTAATAAGTTTGAAAATGGAATCTCCGCTTTATTAAATGCCTCTTGGGGAGGAAATGAAGTGCATACTCCTCTTCAACTTGCTCAATATGCAGCAACTTTGGCAAGTAAAGGTGATAAATATAAACCTCAAATCGTAAGTGCTATTATTGGTCAAGATGGTAAGGAAACAAAAAAGTTTAAACCAGTTTTAGAAAGTTCAAATCGTTACCCAATGAACTTTTGGAGTGTCGTACAAGGTGGAATGAGTCAAAATATAGAGGAGATTAAAAAGTTGCCCTTTGACGTCGCAGGTAAAACAGGTATTACAGGTTTTCCGAATGAGCAAGAAAGAATGATAAATCATTCTCTTTTCATTGCATATGCTCCTACCAAAGATCCACAGATTGCCGTTTCTGTCGTTATTCCTGGTAGTAATTCAGAAAAAAACATTGCTGCACTCGTTACATCAGAAATTTTAGAGTCCTGGAATACTCTTCAAAAAGAAAATAAAAACAAAGAGGAAGGTTCATTAAAGTGAACCTTCCTCTTTTACCATATAGAATCTATATTTATAATTTTCCATATACCTTCATTATTCTTTTCAAACATAAATGAATATTTAATATCAGTTAAAACATACTCTTTTTGTACATATCCAGTATTACCGTTAATTGTCGATATTTTTATATATCCATCATTCTGCACTTTTTCTGGAATCCAAGCTTTTACCATTTCATTAGATACTTCATATAAAACTTGTGATTCTCGCTTTGGTTCAGCTAAAATTTTTGTTTTATTTCCAGTAACAGTTGCATATATAAAATGAGCTTGCTTTGGTTGGTTACTTTCTGTCAATCCACTTGGTACTTTATATACTTGTTTTGTATCATTTGCAAACTCTCCCCCCATTGTAAGAGCGACTTGCAACTCATGAAAAATATCTTCATCAAACTTCAGTTCATCCTTCTTATAACTCTTCCCTTTAAATAGAACTTCATCATTTAACGCTTTGTACAGCTCATTTTCATTTTTGGAATTTGTACTTTGGTATAGTTCATTTATAAATTGTTTTAATGATGGATCTTGAGCAGACTCATCTTTTGTTTTAGGCTTAATTTGTGTACTACTTTGTACCGGTGATTTACTATCATCCAGCCAAGGTTGTTGAACAATAAAAAATAAAAATGTACAAGCTAAAACCACTACAATTGGCAAAGCTTTTTTATGAAATGGTCTTGTATGTTTCCGAGAACCTACCTTATTACTTTGATATATAGATTGCTTTATTTTATAAATATATTCTTCTTCATCTTTACGGTGTTCCATTGGACCGTTTTTTAATTTACTATACCAGTCAGGATTTTTTTTACTTTTCATCACTACTACCCTCCCCTATTAATTTTGAAACCTTACTTCTTGCTCTACTTAATCTAGATTTCACAGTTCCAATGGATACTCCTAGTGTTTCAGCCATTTCTTCATAAGACAATTCATATTTTGCATCCAATATTATTATTTCACGGTGTTTTTTAGGTAGCTTTAATACAACCTTCCACACATCATTCATTTCTTCTTGCTTAAAAAATTCTTGTTCTGCCGACTGGGATTGCTTATCGTCACTAAAGAACCCTATTAAAGATATCCTTTTAAAATAGGAGGATTTCAAATAGTTTATTGCCGTATTTCTTGTGATTTTTAATATCCACGTTTTAATAGATGACTCCTTTCGAAATGAATTCCAATTTTTAAATACCTTTATAAATACATCTTGCGTGATATCATCTGATAAGTGTGGATCTTTCGTAATAATAAATGAATAATTCCATACATCTTGCCAATAGTCTTTTATAATATAGTCCAGCTCATCATGATTATACTTTTCAATAAACGTCTGTTCCATTTCCACACCTCAAACTTATTTGAATAAACATAAAACTGCCCTCACTTTTATTATGGTTTCAATATATAGACAAGATACAAGTTTCATTTGTTCCATTGTTTATCTTTTTTTGATAGAAAAATCCTCTTGAGAATGTAAAGGTGTGCAATTACTTTCATATAATAATCCCCTATACATTCTCTTACATGACAGGCTCCTAAAAAACAAGTAAAGCATACAATGTTAAAAATACACTCATAAAAATCTGATTATTATTTGTGAATTTCACGCAACACTCCACTTGTATCACCTTTTTCTTAGAGCATACTTATTTGTGTGCTCTATTTATGTTTTACTAAATAACTGTTTTGTTCAATTTTAAAACTTGTCCATTTCAATTTGTTTTACTCTTCTATTTACTATTAGCAATGTCAAATAAAGATGAGTTCTCAACTTTCTGTAGCCACAGTAAAAAAGCATTCTCGATTAGCAAGAATGCTTTTTAAAATATATTTGTTTTATATTTCACGCAATTTATACCTTTGAGTTAAGCAAACATATAGTGAATTTACTAGAAGATTTCACCTTATAATAAGGTATTATTTCTGAAAAACATGTTTTACTTTTTCGCCTGGAACATTGCTCCCTCCTCTTCCTTTTACATCTTCAATCATCATGGTTACAATCATGTCTGGCTCATTTGCATCAAAAGCCGCAAACCATCCCAGTTCTTTTCCGTCTGCCTCTTTCGATTCTTTCAATTCTGCTGTACCTGTTTTACCGGCAAGAGTTACACCATCAATCTTAGCAATTCTCCCAGCGCCATCAGGGTCATTAATGACTTTTATTAATGCACTCTTTAATATGTCTTGATTCTTTTTAGAAATCACATTTTCTTTCCAATTCCCCGTAACTTTCGCTTCTTTTAAAAGATGAGGCGACGGAATATTCCCTTCATTCACAATCGGTGCATATGTTAGCGCTAAATGAAGTGGTGTCATTAATACTTGTCCTTGTCCATATCCCGTATCTGCAAGTTGAATATCATTTTCTATCCCATCTTTTGCAATGATTGAAATAGGAAATTCGTATTCAATTGGTAATTTTTCATGAAATCCGTATTTCTTAAATTCATTTACATACTGATCTTTTCCCATTTTCAAAGCTTGTTTAGCAAAATAAATATTATCAGAGTACTTCATTGCCTTATCAAAATCAATTGGACTTGCATCCTTCACACGCGTTACATAATAATTTCCCCAAGATGAATCCCTTGTCCACTTTAATCCTTGAATTTTAAATTCTTCTTTAGGATTTATTGTGTTTGTTTCCAAACCAATTGCACCTGTAATCGTTTTAAATACGGAACCTGGTACAAATGCTTGTGTGAAGCGATTCATCATTGGTAGTTTCGAGTCGTTATTCCATGCTTCTCGTTGGGCCTTTGATGCTCCTCTAACTATTGTATTTGGATTATAAGCAGGGCTACTTACAAGCGCGATTGTTTCACCTGTTTTAAGATTGACCGCTGCACTAGAGCCTGCTTCATTTTTCATCTCATTATAGATTTTTTCTTGAATTGCAGCATCAATTGTTAACGTAACATTTTCCCCTGCTTTCGCTTCTTTTTTTACTACGTTTTTAATCTCTTTTCCATTCTCATCTTCTATAAATACGCGCCCACCCTTTTCACCACGTAATTTATTCTCCAGTACTTTCTCTAAACCTGTCTTACCTATCAAATCATCTGCTTGGTAACCTCTTTTTTGAAGTGATTTTAACTCCTCTGCATTCACCTTTCCTATATATCCAGTTAAATGTGCCGCTGCTTCTCCCAATGGATACGTACGAATATTTACTGGGCGAGATGATACTCCTTCTAATTCAATATAATTATTCTGTCTAGCTCCCTCTTTTAAAATACCAATTGGTACAAAGGAGTCTGGTTTTATCCATTTCGCTGTAAGCTTCTGATCGACCTCTTCTATAGACATATCCAGTAACTGTGCTACTATTTCTTTTGTTTGCGCCGCCGTTTCGCCTAGTTTCTCTGGAATAATTCCAACCTCAGTCGCTTTACCATTCGTTGCAAGACCTTGCCCATTTCGATCATATATTTCTCCACGTTTTCCTTTTTCTATTTGCATACGTACTTTGTAATCTTTTTTCATACCTGGAAAAATGAAATCTGGTGTCCACTCTATTTTCCAAGATTCTTTTTCTTTCACAAGTTTTGCTTCATGGATATATGAAGCTGTTCCTCCATCTGTATCCATCTTAACTTCAAAGAGAAATAGTTCTTTATCTTTAGCATTCTCTCCTTTCATTTTAACTTTTAAATTCTTAACACCAATACCTTCATAAATTTTTTGATATTTCTCTGTGAATTCTTTTTTAGAAATCGTTTTTTGGGCATGTTCTGATAAATGATCATACATATTTGCAAATTTTTTATCATTCCATAAATTTATATATTCTTCTAATGCTTGTTTTGGCGGTTCGTTTTTATTACATCCTACCAACATAACTCCGAAACAAAAGAACAGCAGCATCCATAATTTTTTCAATTCAATCTTCTCCCTTAGTTAAAAATGTTTTTTCCTTTCTTGATATATTAAATAAAGTGAAACTTTAATCAGTGGGGGTTTTATTCATCCCCCACTGATTATTAGTTGAACCAATCGGACTTTTACGGGCAGTTGATCCCCCACCTACCTTCTTTGCTTTCGCTGATTTGAGGTGGGGGTCTTACTGCCAGTTAAAGCGGGATAAAAACGTGTAACGATTAATAGACAGCGTAAGTATTGAAATTGTTCCACATTTACAAAAAAAATTAAATTTATGGCTAAGTTGCAATGGAAGATACAAAAAAGAACCCTTATACTAAGGGTTCTGCAACAGAAAATATCAAAAATATAAACAATAAAAAGAATTACTTAAAGTATAATTTATAGGCACCCAATATATTTCTTTTTCGCATCAAAAACCCCTGCGCTGTATGTGACAGGGGTTTAGCTCATTCTAAAGCTTATTTAGAAGAGTCATGTACAGGCAAACTATTAAAAATCAATTCAGCAACTTTTACATAGCCTTTTGAGTTTGGATGAATTAAATCCGTAGACCAAAGCGTATTATCACTAACTAACTGATGATTCCAAAAGTCAATATGATGAAGCTTATACTCTCTACTCAGTGAACCTATAACATCATTTGCCTCTATTAATTGTTCTTTTATTACTTGTTTTTTTTCAGAAGAAAAAGGAAGCCTCACTGTAAAATCTGGAAGGTTTGCTATAATAATATCAGCATCTGTTTTACTTAATTTATCTATCATAAATTCCATATCGTTCTTATATGCTTGATGATTCCAGCGTCCTTTTAATACATCGTTTGCACCTGCAATTAGACTAACCAAATCTGGTTTAAAAGTTAATGCTTTTTCCAATTGCTGCGAGAAAATTTCTTTAGTTACTAACCCACGCTTTGCAAAATTAACATATTCTATATCGTTTACACACAGTTGAACAAAATGATCTACCCAGCTTTTTAATGCAATTCCCTCTACTTCATCCCCTATCCCCTCTGTAAAACTATCACCAATCGCTACAAATCGCTTCCACATATGTATTCCCCCTTTATTATTATCCATATCTATACTATACAATAGCTCACAACGTAATTGTTATTTCTAAGTTTTTTCGATTTCAATTAATTTCCATAGGGGATTTTTAAAATAGAAAAGGATAAATAGATAAAAATATTTCACATGAACAAAACATGAAAACCTACTTGCTATACTCATACCAAATATAAAGTGAAACTTTAATCAGTGGAGGGTTATTCCTCCACTGATTATTTAGCCCTCAACAATCGAGCTACTCATTAATTTGAGGTGATCTTTTCATAGTTTAAACTATTAGTTTTTTATAGTAAAAAACTACACCCTATATTGAGTGTAGTTTTTCTAACAGATTTATCTATTTTTTACTTCTTTTTTATAAAAATCATATAATACTTCAATAGATGAACTAGATAAAAGAGGAATTGCCTTCTCAATCAATTCTCTATCCCAATCAAACCAACACATTTCCATTAGCATATTAATTTCTGTATCAGTAAATCGCTTCTTTATTTCCTTAGCAGGATTTCCACCAACTATTGTATACGGCGGAACATCTTTACTTACGACAGATCCTGCTGCAACGATTGCACCTTCACTGATTGTAACGCCAGGCATAATAATAGCATTCATTCCAATCCAAGCATCACTTTTAATGACTGTATCGCCCTTCAGTTCATATGAATGTTCAATTTGCTCAGCGAATGGATATACTGTAATCCATTCTGAGTGATGATTGTGATTACCCCCCATTAAAATGACTACTCCACTGGCAATACAAACATAGTTCCCAATAATGAGTTTATCAAGGTGCCATCCCATTTGTTCAATTGGATTGAACAGCGCTCGGGATTTAGCATCCCCCCACAAATACCTTACACAGCCATCTTCAAAATTTTGATAACCATAATAACCTGAATAATAGGAGTACTCTCCTACTTCAATGAGTGGATTTGTTACTATATCTTTTATATACCTTGTTTCCGACCAATGATTAAATAATGGATGCTTCATAACTTTATTCCTCGCTTCTAAGTAGTGTAGATTTTTGTAATTCACTTAGAAGCTTACTACGACTGCTACATTTTTTAGCTTTCTCAAACGACGAATCATTGTCTTCAAGCCTTTCTTTTATTATAAAGGAATCATATCGTGATAAATTATATTAGTCAAATTCTCTTCTACAAGTCGATATGCAATCTTGCATATTGTACGTGTTCGACTTAAAAACATGTGATAATTAATTTATATTAATATCCTAAATCGAAATTGAAGGGGAAATGCTATATGTCTTTCTTTTCTTGGTCTCCTCTTATTTTCTTAGTAGTTGTTGCAATCATCATTTCTATTAAAAATCTTAAGAAACAATAATTTATTATTTGGAGGTGTAATAATGTCATTTGCAACATGGAGTGCAATTTTTATGATTTTAATCGGAGCATTATCTGGAGCAATCTTTGGTACAATCTCCTCTAGCGATAAAACCTAAAATTAAATACTAACGTAAAAATGAATTTCTACTAAAACTCTATACAAAAAAAGTAGCCTATAAATTTTTATAGGCTACTTTTCATTTCAACATTATTACTTAGCTAATTCTTTCGTACCCCGCATTACGTCAACGAAGAATCCCCAGTTATTCACAACAGAAGAAATACTAATATGTTCATCTGGAGTGTGAACATTAAATATATCTGGACCAAATGAAATCGCATCTAATTCAGGCATCTTTTGAACGAATACACTACATTCAATCCCTGCATGTACAGCAAAGATTTCAACATCTTTATTGTATTTTTCTTGATGCACTTTTTCAAACAAATTACGAATTTGTGAATTCGGATTGTATGGCCATTCTGGATACTCTGACTCTATTTCAAATGTTGCACCAACTAATTCGGCAATACATTTAATTTCATCTGCAACATGTTGTTTTAAACTACTTACAGAACTTCTCACTTCGTTACGTAATTTAATTTCATCTTGCAACGTTTCAATAACGCCTAAGTTTGTTGAGCTTTCTACAAGACCTTTAATGTCCATGCTCATACTTTGAATACCGTTCGGGATTAAGAATAATGATGAAATAAGCTGCTTTTGTGTTTCTTTAGCAAATACTTTTTCTACTTTCTCATCCAATTTTGTAAGTGTAACATGAACATCTGGATCAACAGCACGCATTTCTTCTTGTAATACTCGTGTCCATGACTCTAACTTTTCTTCTACCTTCTCTACATCTTCTTGACGTAATAAAATTGTAGCTACACTTTCACGTGGAATTGCATTCGTTTTTAATCCGCCATGAACTTCACTTATATCAAAGTGAATATTGACTGATAAATCACGTAAAACTCTTCCTAATACTTTGTTCGCATTCCCGCGTTGTTTATCAATTTCCATACCGGAATGTCCGCCTTTTAAACCACCGACATATAGACGGTATGCATCCTTATTTACTGGCGTTTCATCCCAAATTACTGGAATTGTTTCAACAGCTTTCGCACCACCTGCGCTACTTACAAGTAACTTATGATCTTCTTCAGAATCAATATTAATAAAAATCTTTCCTTCAAAATGATTTGAATCAACAGCGAAAGCCCCGCCCATTGTCGTTTCTTCTTCTGTAGTAATAACTACTTCAAGTGCTGGATGCGGAATGTCTTTTGAATCTAATAAAGCTAATGCATATGCAACTGCAATACCATTATCTGCACCTAAAGTCGTTTGATTTGCATATAACATGTCTCCAATAATTCGTAATTCAATTGGATCTTTTTCAAAATCATGTACGGTTGCTTGATTTTTTTCGCATACCATATCTGAATGCCCTTGAATGATAATAGTTGGTACATCTTCATATCCAGCTGTTGCTTCTTTTTTAATGATGACGTTTAATGCTTCATCTTGAATAACTTCTAAGCTGCGCTCTTTCGCAAAATTTACTAAGTAATCACTAATTTCTTTTTCATTACCAGATCCTCTAGGAATCTTTGAAATTTCTGCAAAATGATAAAATACAGGGTGCTTTGTTAATTGTTCTAAAGTAGAATACATTTTTAAGCTCCTCCCAAAATAACAAAATAATATGTAAGTCTTTTATCATTATACCATGATTCATTATTTTCACTTTCTATTTCATACTTTAATATCTGCTCGTTAAACATTTAAATTGCATATTAAAAGAGAAAGAAAATGCACTATGCATTTTCTTTCTCTTTTTTTGCTCTCATATATTTTGAAGTACTATTATTCATCAGTTTCTCTAACCGATTTATATTTTCCGTTAATGCACCTTTCACAAGAGAGAAATCTGTATTTGGTTCTTCTTTTTTTTCTTTAAAAAATGAAGACTTCTGTACATTTATTTCAGCCATCTCTTCTCCCCCTTTTCAAAAAGATACAATCTTCTATTTATATTATATCGCAAATATAGACAGCGTGTACACGTATCATTTTCTTTTTAATTCTTCTTCTAATTCTTCTACTTGCTGTAATGTATCTCCTTTTATTAACGAGAAATCTGTTGTATCTTCATTGTCTTCTTTAAAAAAATTATTGTCATAATCTTTTATCACTACAATCACCTCTACGTGCTAGTGTAGGAATGATTGTCCGATTTTATTCAATTTTTTCCGAATTTATGTATAAAAGAGTAGGACAGAAAATTCTGTCCTACTTACTAAAATAACTATGATGTATCGTTAAATTATATACATTTTCAAAATCCCGATCTTGAAGATTATTTTTCTTTCCATCAATAACAATGAAAACATCACTCACTATTTTTGCTGGTATAATACCGACGTTATCTACTTGCACCGCTTTCTGCTCATTCAATTGCTCGATGTGTTCAAACGGAATGATAGTACTAAATTGAGAACGGATACCGCGAAAGTTTGTATTTAATTCCTTTGCCGCTTCAAATACAACAATTTTCGCTCCAATCTTTTCCCCATATGAATCTAAAAATGCGTTTAAACTTTTTGTATATTCCTCTTCTGTATGCCATTCCATTGTACCAAATACTGCTGGATTGACATTTTGTATAATAGTTGTGTATATTTCTCCTCTTGCTTTAGAAGCGATTAACGACCGTTTTATTGATTGAACTGTCTTGCCGATATCGGTAAATTTCGCGCCCCATATTTCTGAAATATTAGGTGTTAAAATAAATGCGATATCAACAAAAATAACCATTGCGGTGAACATTAAAAGATTTTTCCAGAGGGCTAAATCGATTCCTTTTATCATGAAATATACTGTGACTGATATTATAAACAATCCATACCAAGTCTTTCTAATACGTTGCTTTTTCTCCTCGTACAACTCTTCATTTCTCCAGTAAAAGAAAACAAGAACTAGAAAAACGATTGCTAAAATAAATAAGCCGATTCGAATGTTAGAGATCACCAATCCTATCACCCTCCATTCAAAAACTTCTCACGATATCATTACATGCACAAGCAGCTCTCTTTATGACAAAAGACGTGGACAAGCTTCTAAATCTAGCTATAACGCATATACATTAGAAGGTGCCACGTCTTTGATCATGAATCTATATTGTATATGTAGACAAGCATGCGTTTCAAATTTTCATGTTAAAAAGAAATATGTTTCGGAATCTCCCCTTCAGGTACTTCTCCATCCATACTTAAGTAATAATGACGAATTGGACGTAAATCATCGTCTAATTCATACACGAGTGGTATGCTCGTTGGAATATTTAATGAAACTACACCATCGTTTGAAAGGTTATCTAAGAATTTCACTAGCGAACGAATCGTATTACCGTGTGATGAAATAATTACCTTTTCACCATTTTTTAATGACGGTGCAATTTCTGAATGCCAATAATCAAGTACTCTTTTCTCTGTATCCACTAAACATTCAGTCAATGGAAACTCACCTTTTTTAAGTGCTTTATATCTTGGATCATTCATTTCATATCTAGGATCATCCTCTGTAAGAGCAGGTGGTCTTACATCAATACTTCTTCTCCAAATATGAACTTGCTCCTCACCATATTTTTTCGCAGTTTCATCTTTATTCAACCCTTGCAATGCACCATAATGTCTTTCATTTAGCTTCCAAGATTTATGTACTGGAACCCAGGCAAGATCCATCTCATGAAGTACAATCCACAACGTCCGAATTGCTCGTTTTAATACAGATGTATAAGCAATATCAAAAGTATATCCATTTTTCTTTAATATCGCTCCTGCTTCTCTCGCTTCACTTAATCCATTCTTTGATAAATCTACATCTGTCCATCCAGTAAAGCGATTTTCCAGATTCCATAAACTTTGTCCGTGACGAATAAGTACAAGTTTTATCATTATAATTCCCCTCTCGGAAATGTGAATTTTATTGTTCTAATACGTACACATATAAAGTTTTTGGTAATGTAATTTTTTTATCCATACATACTATGATTAATCCATATTTGCCACATACATGGATAGAATTTATTTTTATTCAAACTATAAAAACAGAAGTTTTTCATTATTTTTGATCGACTGGTATTTCCCGTTTGGATATCCAAGCATCAAAACCTGATCGGCTATTTGCCATTTCATTCATAACTTGATGCCAATTTTCTTCACACGATTCACCAAATTTTGAAAAAATGGCACCCATTTGTTGTCTTTGTACATCGCTCAGTTTTTTCTCTAAATCGGCACCTTTTTCTGTTAAAGATAACTGTTTCACACGACGGTCATGTGTAGCTTCATTACTCTCAATTAATCCCTTTTCCACGAGTTGACGTAGCGGCCCGTGAAGAGCTTGTTTACTTATTTCTAGAAGTGATAATAACTCATTTACACTTATTCCTGGAAAGCGTGCGATAAAAAATAAAATTCGGTGATGCACTCGTTGAATGCCATACTCTTTTATAATTTCATCTGGCTTTTCAGTAAATGTTTTATATGCAAAGTAAAATAATGCTAATGCTTCATTCATCTGTTCTTCTTTATGTTGTGTCATCTACTTTCCCCCTGTATGTAAATTATACCACAATCCAGTAATCAATATTTTAATGACCGCATTGGAACTCCTTTAGTCTATTGAAATATTCATTGCATAATTAGGAGATGATTCACTTGAAAACGCAATATACTGTAAGTACATATTTATTAGACCGACTAAGCGAATTAGGAATTGAGCATATTTTTGGGGTCCCTGGTGATTATAATTTGGCTTTTTTAGACGATGTACTAGCACATGAACATGTAGAGTGGATTGGCAATTGCAATGAATTAAATGCGGCGTATGCTGCAGATGGATACGCTCGTATAAAAGGAATCGGTGCTCTTATTACCACCTTTGGGGTTGGAGAATTAAGTGCCATTAATGGAATTGCTGGCTCATATGCTGAAAATGTACCCGTTATAAAAATAACTGGTACGCCAACAACGAGTGTAATGGAAAATGGAGAGCTTGTTCATCATACATTAGGTGATGGAAAATTCGATCACTTTTCCAATATGTATCGAGAAATTACTGTTGCACAAACAAACTTGACTCCTGAACATGCTGCTGAAGAAATTGACCGTGTACTACGTACATGTTGGAATGAAAAACGACCTGTTCATATTAATTTACCGATTGATGTATATAATAAACCCATTAATAAACCGACAGAACCTATTATAGATAAAGCTATTTTAAGTAATAAAGAAGCATTAGATAAAATGCTTCTACATGCCATTTCAAAAATAAATTGTGCCAAAAAACCTGTTATTTTAGCTGATTTTGAAGTGGATCGATTTCATGCCGAATTAGATTTACTGCATTTCGTAGAAAAAACTGGGTTTCCTATCGCAACGTTAAGTATGGGGAAAGGAATATTCCCTGAAAAACACCCACAATTTATAGGAATTTATACCGGTGATGTTAGTTCTCCATACTTACGAAAAAGAATTGATGAATCTGACTGTATAATTAGTATCGGTGTGAAATTAACTGATACTATTACCGGTGGCTTTACACAAGGTTTTACGAAAGAGCAAGTGATAGAAATCCACCCCTATACTGTGAAAATTATAGATAAAAAATATGGACCAGTTGTAATGAAAGATGTTTTACAACAGTTAAGTGACGTAATTGAACATCGTAATGAGGAAACACTTGATATTAAGACATTTATTTCAGAATCACTATCTATTACTGAAGAGTTTAATCCAAAAGAACAAATGATTACACAAAAACGTTTTTGGCAACAAATATACCACTTTTTACAAGAAAATGACATTTTAATTGCAGAGCAAGGAACACCTTTCTTCGGTAGTGCTACTATCCCTTTACCGAATAACACAACATATGTAGCGCAACCACTATGGGGATCGATCGGCTATACATTACCTGCCCTACTTGGTACACAGCTCGCTAATTTATCGCGGCGCAACATTTTAGTTATTGGTGATGGTTCCTTCCAATTAACTGTCCAAGAGTTATCGACTATACTACGGCAAAATTTAAAACCGATTATATTTTTAATCAATAACAATGGATACACTGTTGAACGTGCAATTCACGGCCAAATCCAACCGTATAATGACATACAAATGTGGGATTACACAAAACTAACGAACGTATTCGGAATAGAAGAAAAAAGCCAAACATTTAAAGTAGAAAATGAAACAGAGTTAGAAGAAGTCTTAACTAAAATAAGTATTGATAAGAATCAACTTACCTTTGTTGAAGTTGTAATGAGCCAAGGGGATCAGCCTGAACTGTTAGCTAAACTTGGAAAAAGATTCGGCCAGCAAAATTCTTAAAAAGAAGAGCGTAACTATAAATAGGTTACGCTTTTCTTTTTAAATCTTTATTCAGCAAGAGTTAACTGCCAAGACACACCATATTTATCATTTAACCAACCGAATTTTTTACTAAACGGATAGGCACCTAAAGGCATAAGTACTGCTCCATCTTGGGCTAGTTTATTAAAAGCCGTTTCAATTTCTTCTTCCGTATCACAAGTTACATAAAGAGACATAGCTGGTGTAAATGTAAAATTATGATTTACATAACTATCAATGCACATGAACTCTTGCCCGTGTAACGTAAAAGTTGCGTGAATTACAGTTCCCTCTTTACCAGGTCCATTTTCATCGTAGCGAGAGATATTTACAATTTCTGATTGATCAAATAGCGACGTGTAAAAGTTCATCGCTTCCTCAGCTTTGCCTTCAAACATTAAAAACGTAGTAATTTTTTGATTTGTGTTACTCATATAGAGACAGCCCCTTGTTATGTATTTATGCAAAATATACATCGGCCAACAAAACCGAACGTACATTCCTATAAGTGTATTGTCTATAAAAACGATGAGTTTGTCAATTATCTACTTTCTTACTTCTTCTTAAATAATGCTGTCCAAAGAAATGATTCTCCAAACATAGTATTTGGTTGTTCAATTTGCTTCATTTTTCTTATTTCAATCACTTCAAATTCTTTAAATATCTCTCTTAATTTTTCTTCAGAGTATGCTAGACCACCTTGCAGACTCCATCCTCTATATACGTCCCAATCTGTTATTTCTGAGCCATTTCGTTCATCTAAATCGCCTGCAGCAAAACATGTTAATCCAAAATAACCTCCCGATTTTAATGATTTATCAATTAACTCTATATAATTCATTCTTCTATGTGGTGGAATATGATGAAGACAACCTGAATCATACACAAAATCATATTCATTTTGACCCTCCAAATTAAAGATCGAATCACAAATAAAGTGAATTTCTATTCCTTTTGCTAACGCTCTCTCTTTCGCCCAATTAATACCCTCTATAGATAAATCTACCGCTGTTACATCAAATCCTTCATTTGCTAGATAAATTGCATTTCTACCCGGACCACATCCAAGTTCTAGTACTTTTCCTTTTGAAACCCGCTTTTTTTGTATATACGAAACTAAGTTCTCATCTGGAACGTTTTCAAAAAACGGAACATTTTTTTCTCTATTCATATAAAATTCATTCCAAAATGGTTCTGCCGGTCTTAATAATGAATCTAGCATTTTAAAAATATCTTCTTGATTATGCAACGTTTCATTTTTCACTTGTACCCCTCCAAATTTAAATAGTCAGAAAATTATTATACATCTTTTAGAACTTTCAGACAAAGAGAAAAACTCCTACATTCAATAGGAGTTTTTCTCTTTAAAATCCAAGTATAGATAACCATTTTAACAACTTCTCTTCTCGCGCTTTTAAATCACCGTTCCTAAGCTTACCTAACTGTATTTCACTAACAATTTCTCCGTCCGCCATAAAAAGAACTCTTTCTGTTTTCGCTGCTACCTTTACATCATGAGTCACTAACATAATAGTAGTTCCATCACGATTAATATTTAATAAGATTTGCATTACTTCTTCTGTTGATTTTAAATTTAGAGCACCCGTTGGCTCATCAGCAAAAATAATATTTGGATTATTAATGAGCGCTCTACATATAGAGACTCTTTGTAATTGCCCTCCAGATGCTTCGGTTATATAATGAGACGCTATATCGCTTATCCCCATTTTCCCCATTAGCTTCAGAGCACGTTTATTTACTATTTTCTTACTCTCACATCTCGCTAAATATGCTGACAAAATGATATTATCAAATAGATTCAAGTTTCTCAGAAGGTTGCTCTGCTGAAAAATAAATCCTATTTCAGTAAGGCGCAATTTGGCTAACGCTTCTTCTTTCATACATGATAATTCTTTACTATCAACTTTCACACTTCCAGATGACATTTGATCCATTCCGCTAATAGTATAAAGTAACGTCGATTTTCCGGAACCAGAAGGTCCCATAACCGATACAAATTCTCCCTCGTAAATCACTAAATCTATATTTTTTAACACGTGATAATTTGCATTTCCATCTATTGAATATGTTTTGTTTAATTCCTTTACTTCTAAAATTTTTTTCAAGTTATACACCCCTACTCCCCATTTGGCTTTACATCGTTTGTTTGCTTTATAGTAAAACTACTGAAAAGTGTTGTTGCAGTCACAGATATAAATAATATAGCTGGACATATTACATAAGAAACGATAGGATTTACGACAAACTTTATGCGAGCTGCTCCCATAAATGAGCCCAACCAACTTACTAACATCTCACCAAACGTAGCAGCTATAAATGTCCCTGTCACAACGCCTAAAAATACAATGACGATAGAACGTGTTATATACTGTATACGAATATCTTTGCTAGAAAAACCAATGCTTTTCATTATTAATATTTTGGAGGAGTCTTTCGCCAATAACATTTTAAAAAACATTGCAGTAATTAAAACTGATATCATTATCGCAATCAAAATTGCCACTTGAGTTACAAGTCTTAATTGTTTAATTGTCTCTCCTAAAGTTTGCGTTAAATAATCATCCGTATCTGTTATTTTTGCAGAATGAAAATTGTGTTTATACTCCTTCACTTTTTCTTGCAAATCGACATTAGGCTTCAAATCTACATTTACTACATACCATAATATGTTTTCGTTATTATAAGAAAAGCTCGCTTTAGCTGTTTTGCCACCATTCGTTACATCTTGATACATACCACTAATCGTTAGTGTTCTCTCTTTCCCATCAACAAATAAAACGATATGATCCCCTACATTCTTTTTTAATTCATTTGCGTTCATATAAGAAAGAGCAATTTCATCTTCATTTTTTGGTGCCATACCTTGAATATAATCTAATGGAAATTTAGTAAAGTCTCCCACCTCTACATTTAAGTTTTCATGTGTTCCATCAGCGTTTACCATTTTAAATGTACTCGTTGTAAATGCTGCATATTTTTCTACTTCATTATCATTTTGTAAATATGATATAACGTCCTTAAACCGTTTCTTTATATTTTCAGATTGCTGTAAATCTATTCTAATATCACTTTTTCCTGTTCCCATATAATTAACAAACTTCGGTGACTGAATCGTATACAAAAAGTTAACAGGTACAACAATCATAAACACAGCTATTATTAATACGATACTTAATACGCGATATAGCTTAAATCTTTTTATAACATCTTGTATACCAATAAATATATTTACATTTTTAAATTTAGATCGATTGAGTGAAAAGGAGTTTCTAATCTTTCTTTTCCCTAGTTTATCTCTTGATCGTAAAGCATCTATTGCTGTAATTCCCCTAAATTTCCGCAAAATGATACGACAGAACAGGATAACGACTAAAAATAACAATGTTGTGATTATTAACGGCACAACATTGTGTAAAATACTTTTATCTGCCGCCCCCATATAAAGAGTGATATTAGAAGTGAATATCTTTGTAACAAATAGTGAAAGTATATATCCACATATACAGCCACCCACTGAAATAACAACATATTTTGTTACATATAGTTTTTGAATATCTATACTTGTAATGCCGATAGCTTTCATAACACCAATATCCCGATAATCTTCTTCCATCGAAGTAATGATTGTAAATCTAATACATAACATTGCAATTAACATTAATAATGCACTGATTATAATAAGTACTGCAGCTATTATTCCATCCGTTAATGAATTGAGTGTTTTAAATAGTGAATACGTAATAGAGGGACCTTTTTGAGGTAAGTTCGATGACTCGTATAGATTTTCAAATTCATTTATTTTATTTACATCTGTTAGCTGGAATTCAATAAGATATTCGCTTTCTCCAAAATTCCTTTTTATTCTTTCGAAATCTTCATTGCTTATTACGAATCGTTTTGAACTAACAATTGATGGATTCATTTGAACATCACGAACAAATGCTGAAATAGTAAATTCTAGTTCATTCTTATTTTTATCAACCCATATTTTATCTCCAATACGCAAATTATATTTTTGCATATAGTAAATTGGTACACCTATTTCCCCTTTCCTAACATCGACCACTTCATTATTTAAATTTAATAAAAAATCAAACTTACTATTTTGTTTAACGAAGCTTATGTCCATTACACCATTATGTTCCGCTTGATTTTTCTTCTTTATAAAAATGTTAGATCCGTTTATTTGAACCATCTCAGCCGTTTGCTGTTCTTTTACAAACGGAGTTTTTTCTACAAATGAATCAATTGACTTTTGATTTACTTCTCCGGCATGCATTTGTACGAAGTGTGGTGCGTTTGATACTTTAACCAATTGATCCATTGAGTTCAATAGATTTATAACGTTACTTGAAGCACTAGCCATTAAAAGACTTGATAACATGATAAATATAAATAAAATGGTAATTATCATTTTATTTTGAGAGAAATCTCTTTTTAACATTCTCCTAATCATATAAAGCTAGTTCCCTTCATTCGATAGTATTTTCTTCGTCACAACCGCTATTAATATCATTATGAAACTAATAACTAATATAGGTAAATAAATTTTCACACTGAATTCTTCAAACATAAAACCATAAACGACTTGCCCAATCGGTACCATACATTGAGATACCGCTGTTATAATTGCCATTACTTTTCCTAAGTTCTCATTTGGTGTTTTCTTTTGAACTACAGTAATCACATAGATGGATACAATTGTCATGATCATTGCAATTAGAATAGAAGAAAGTATAAAGAGGATAAATGGTGGGTAGTATCCTAAATTAAGAATAAATGGTGTAACTGATAGTGCCATTGGTATTACTAATAAAGCTATTAAAATCATCCAATAATACAATGTTTTCATCTGTAGCTTTTTCGCAAAAAAACCTATTGATAATGCACCTATAATAGTAGCAAAATCGATCAATCCCATTCCAATTCCATATAACGTGTGGCTACTTTCCATTGTTACTCGTATAATAATTGGAGCACCAACAACAAATAGCGGCGTCAGTATTAAATTTAGTAATGCGGCTAAAAGCATAGATTTCAAAATAAATGGCTGTTTTAAAACGTATATAAACCCTTCTTTCATATCCTTTACAATTGTCGGTATGATATGGCTTTCTTGCGCTCTTTTTATAAAAGGTATTGTAATAAACATTTCTAATATCGCAGATAAAAAGAAAGCGAAGCAACTTATTATTACGAGCATTTTCAAACCAATTATGCCGTACAATATTCCTCCTAATACAGGAGCAACTATATTAGATAATGCTTGCACACCATTTACGATACCGTTCGCTTGTTCTAATTTTTTCTCTGGAACTAATTGAGGAATACTCGCCATTACAACTGGTGAGTACATCGCACTAATGACTGCTAGTAAAAACATAATTGTTCCAATCAATAAAATAGATACAGATCCAGTAAATAACAAAACTATAAAGCTTAATACGATTGCAGCGTTTATAAAATCAAAAATGACCATTAAATTACGGCGATTGAAACGATCTGCTATCGCTCCGCCAAGAGGGGCTAGCAAAAACGGAATACTCGTTACCGCATATAATCCTGCAAATATATCAGCACGTCCTGTTATATCTAGCACATATAATGACAGAGCAAAACGTAAAAATGTTGATCCTAAAATAGTAATTATTTGCCCACTCACCATTAAATAAAAATCTTTCATCGAAGGTTTTATACTAATAGACATGATAATCACATCCTTCCTTTAATTTAGACCGACTGTCGGTCTATAATGAACAAACAGAAAAACGTTATTTCTGTTTCATTAAAACCTCCATCATATAATCAAAGGATCCTTCTTTCGCCCCAACAGATACTTCCATCATTTTAATATAAGCTTTAGCTCTCCTCATCATTTCTTCAGGTTTCCATTGGAATAACCCATCATCAAATATGACTTGTGCTGAGGATAGTAATAGTTCAATCGTTTCTTGTGGGTATGCAGTTGAAAATATCCCCTCTTCAATTCCTTGCTCTAAAACTTCCGTTAATACAGGAGATAAATGAATAATGGATTGTACTAAACTTTTTTGATGCATTTCTGCATTATTTGGTTGATGAAATTGCTCAATCATTTTATCTTTTACATCCCCTGATTTTGGCGATTGCTCCATCAAAACCCGCAATAACTTTTCTAACACTGGGATATTTGGATTAGAGACGATTACTTTTGCTTTAGCAACATCTTCTTTAATAATCCTCATAATAATTTCATCCATTACTTCCTCTTTTGACTTAAAATAGTGATAAAACGTCCCCTTTGCTATCCCTATCTCTTTTAAAATGTCATTTACTGTTGTTTTCGTATAACCTTTCGTAATAAACAAACGTTCAGCAGTTTCTAAAATTTCTTTTCTACGCTCCTCATACTCCTTTACAATTCGCATTCAAGCTCTCCTTCCCACCAGACCGACTGTCGGTCTATTTTAATTATATGTTTAGTTAGTAAAAAGTTTCCTATTGATTGTATATATACAACTTTTTATTTCATATTTCCTTTATGAATTTTAATTTTTTAACGTCCTTTCAATTTGTTTAAAACGCATCTCCTTTTCATCGATGACTTCAAAAAATAACAATTGATTCATACAATACGGTTTCCCTCTGTTCGATCTATTTACTTATGAATGGATTATTTTGTTTAAATTCTCATAAACACTTTTTAAATTCCTTAACATTGGAAATAGCTATATAATGAAAAAAACTACATTTTAGGAGTGCTCTAAATGTCCGATATAATCAAACTCTGTATTGTATTAATCGTCACCCTATTTTTAATATTTTCCATAATAGCGGAGTTTCAAAAGCCTCAAAAAGATATGTTTTGGTTCTCGGTTGAAGTAATGTTTCTCCTTGCAGGTTTTTTGATACTAAAAGACTATATCGTCAAGCATATAACATAAGCTAATAAATGAAACTCAATATTTCGTCAATAATGTAGAAAACCCATTTCGAACCATATACCTTAGCAGTTAGCTTTTGCTAGCTGCTCTTTTTATTGAATAAATTTCTAAAACATGTTAACAATATAGATACACCAAGGTTGAATACGAATGACCATTACGTTCTTCTTATTCACTATGCAGTTAGCTTTTGCTAACTGCTTTTTATTGCGTTCCGACTCTTGCTTCTTAAAGAATTCTTTAACTGCGTTTTCTCAATAAGTGCACATTATCCATCCCCCCTTGAATAAATCCATAAACCTTGTCCATACTATAAATAAACTTGCGTTCTGAACTTCCTTCTTAACGTTTTTTTCAGAGAGCAGTTAGCTTTTGCTAGCTGCTCTTTTAATTGCACGTTTCTGTCTTAATACTCATATATTATTGAGAATCAAAATATGATTTTGTATTTAAGAAAAAGTATTCTTTTTCATTACTGCACTCCCTCTTTAAAGGGCTTCGTTTGAAGAAGGTCTTTAAAGAGGGAATACATTTAAAAATCTTGGTTACACTGTAAACAGGCTCGTGAATAGCCAATTTTACTAATACCCACTCTATGTCTATTACCTTGGGCCTAGCAATTAGCAAAAGCTAATTGCTCTTTTATATTGAGTTAATAATAAAATTTAGGTCTTATTCCTTTTCTACATCATATACTTTTAACCTAACTATCCAGCTCAAAGTGTTACCTCCTATTTTAAAGAGCACTGATGCATGGTGCTCTTTTTTAGTTTCCATATTTCTACAAAATGAAATTTTTGTTTCTTCACATTACCAGATCCTCCTTAGACATTTAAAGTTCTCTTTTTACTTCTAAACTGATATACATATGCACTGTCAATGTAAAAGCTCACGGTAGACCACGTTTTAAAAAGCACTGTTATTTAGTGCTTTTTTATGAAAACTTGTGAATTAAATGAAGTTTTTATACTTCACCATCTTCTCTTACCAAAAATATATCTGTTACACCAAACTTAGGAATTGCACTAACATATTAGTACATAAGCCGTTTCACAATTTCAAACACAGCATAGTATAAACTGAATGGACAAGCTTTCTGTTTGTTCAACTAAATAAAAAAGGAGTGAAAATAAATGCCTATTGTTAAACCCTTTATAGCTAGTAGAAGGTTTGTCAGTACAGCAGAAACAGGGACTGCGGCTGGGGCAGATTTAACTTTTGCTAATACTGATTTTACAAATGATGCAGGTGCTGTCACGACATTTCCAGCTTCATATGCGTATTTAAGCTTATATATTAACGGTGTGCTACAAACTGCAGATACTGTAACAGGAGTTACCACTACTGCAATCACCATTGTCGGTGGTGCTGTGCTTGATGGAGCTACCCCACTCATCATTGAGTTTGTTGTAACATAGTGAACTTTTTTGCAGGGTGACAAGTCACTCTGCCCTTTTTAGCCATCTACACACTAATTAATAATGATAAACTGTAAAACAATTGGTACTCCTTCAAAAGGAGGCTCCGGACCTAATAAAGTCAATTGTCCAGCTGTAACTTGATATTCAGTTTGCGGTTGAATCATACCATTAATAAATAAATTCATATACGAGACTTCACCTGGTGGTAATATTTGAGTTGTTCCAAGTAAAGGTTTACCATCACTATTTGTATAAACCAGTTTCTGTCCGTCAGAAAAAGTAAAGTACATTAAATTTTTCACTGGTATTGGACTTGGAATTGAATGGCCAGGTGGCCCTTGAGATCCGGTCATTCCTTGAGGCCCGGTCATTCCTTGAGGGCCAGGCAGCCCTTGAGGGCCGGACGGTCCTTGAGGCCCAGGCAACCCTTGAGGGCCAGACGGTCCTTGAGGCCCAGGCAGCCCTTGAGGGCCAGACGGTCCTTGAGGCCCAGGCAGCCCTTGAGGCCCAGACGGTCCTTGAGGCCCAGGAACAGAACAAGGAAAAGCAATCCTGCATTGCCTCTGAAGTTCATGCAGACGGGATTTAGCCTTTTTATTTTGTTGCATATATATCCCTCTAATCTTTTATTTGTTTTTTATACAATTAGTTTTATTATATGAACAGACAAATCAATCGGACATAATGAAGATTTTTAATTATGGCCATTGTATCTTTTCATATAATGCCCACCTACCTGTAAAACTTATGAAATAAAAATACTTAAATTATATTTCTCTATCAGTCCCCTTTTTCTATAAAATAACTATTTTGTTTTACTTTATGCTCATCGCTCTTTTGAACATTTACCTTTCTATTGTTATATTTGCTCATTGTTTTTCTCTCTTGTTTTACTAATTAGTTAATTAATTTTACAGTCACCATTTATCAAACATTCCATGTTTCTTCATCCCTTGAATATTTTTCAAATAAAAATACATACTATTTTCAAGCCGCCGTGTCCACGGCTAATACTTCTTTCTTTTGTTACAGCAGAAGCAGGTAGGTTCTTCACTTATCTGCTTTCTCTGTATATTTTTTAAGAAATCGAAAATAATACCAACAAGCTGTTTGAACTAGCAGCTTCACTCTTCTCGTAATGGGGATGCAATTTATCACAATTAGCTAACTCATTGAACTCACTGGCAGACAACCAAAATCGTTGTCTGCTTTTTGTATGAGATTTTTCATTTTACATATACTACTTTTGAACCTGCATACCAATACGAGCCATTTTGGTGCTTGGGATTTCCCTTCCGGGGATAAGTATTTTTTACTTATCCCTTTTTTTTGTATAGACACTTATATTTAGGGTAAACCTAATCACAAGCAGATTTTCTGTTTATGCGTAGTTCTAAACAAGATTACTTTTTCTCCTATTAAAGGACGGCAGGTACGACTGCTAGTCCTTTTTTCTTATATCACTTTCCCTTCTGGTAACTTCACACTACATTACCTTCATCATCGTAGTAAGCAATTCCCCAATAAGGATGGCAGTTGAGCTTCTCGAGTTCCCCATCGAACCAAACGAACAAGTTAGTTTTCCAATTTCCAAAAATCGTACATAAACCTCTCTTGTTCCATTTCGATAATTGCGGAATGTGTAATGAAAATACTCACTTCAATATCTTTTCTTTCAACCAAAGTGTTCTGCCGAAATAGTAGACATAATAAGTTCCGTTCTCTTTTTGCTGCAGCATAACATTCCTGTACCGTTTGAATGTGTTACGAATTTATTTCACCAAATCGTTTAATTCTTTGTTAGCAAAAGATGTTTTCGTATCGTCATACCAATTGATTTTTTCATAATCCGTACCATCATCAGGGCGCTAGTACGAATTGCTTTCCCTCAATTTTTTCCGATTAAATATTGTTCATGCGTAAGTTACACTTGTTCTTGAATTGCGACATGGTAGAAATACCCTTGCTCTACTGGCTTTGGACTAAAAAATTTATTTTAAATACGGTGAATGAAATTTTTGTTTTTTTCTCGGTATCACCCTTGTTGTATACAAACCAAAAAAGAGCCGCAATATTTTGCGACTCTTTTACAATTATAACTATTTATCGGCCACGTCTTTGCTGACCTTGTTTTGTACTACCTTTTTTATTACTTGGCTTATTAAATGATCGATTGTTATCATTTCTCGAACTATTTCTTGAATCACTTCTTGAGCTATTTCTCGAATCACGTCTCGATTCACTTCTTGAACCTTCACGGCTATCTCTTTGACGATATTGACCTGATTTCTTCGGAGCTGGCTTTGGTACCGGTTTTCCATTTTCATCTACACGTTTTATCTTCGGTTGTTCGATTATTTCTCTTTGTATTGGTGCACCAAGCGTTTTTTCAATTTCTTCTAAATGTTTTTCATCTTTCGCTGCAACGAATGTAATTGCAAGACCTGATCCACCTGCACGTCCTGTTCGGCCAATGCGGTGAATATAACTTTCTACATCTTCAGGGATATCAAAGTTAAATACGTGCGTTACACCATCTACATCAAGTCCACGAGCTGCTACATCCGTTGCGATTAAGTACTGAATTTTAGCTTCGCGGAAACTCTTCATAACTCTTTCACGTTTCGCTTGAGGTATATCACCATGAAGTTCAGCACAATTATAACCTAGTCCTTTTAAACTATCATAAAGCTTACTTGCTCTAACCTTTGTACGACAGAAAATAACAGCTAAAAATGGCTGATCACGGTCCATAACAAAACGAAGTGCATCTGGCTTTGCACGATCTGTCGTCTCAATGACACGCTGCTCAATTGTATTTACCGTTACTTCTTCACTTTGTACTTGAACCATTTGCGGTTCATCCATATAACGCTTCGCCAATTTTTTAATATCTTTTGGCATCGTTGCTGAGAATAACATCGTTTGTTTACTACCAGGTGTCTCATCTAAAATATCTTCAATATCATATAAGAAACCGAAATAAAGCATTTGATCCGCTTCATCTAGTACAATCGTTGAAAGATTACTTAAATCAATTGTTTCACGACGTATATGATCTAATAAGCGTCCTGGTGTCGCAACAACTATATGTGTATTTCCTTTTAATTTTCTCAATTGCTGTGCTACATCTTGCCCGCCATAAATCGCTAGTACATTAATATCTTCTCTTTGAACAAGCATTTTTTTAATTTCAGTTGTAATTTGCAGTGCTAGTTCCCTTGTTGGCGCAACAATTAAAGCCTGAACATCACTACACTCAGGATTGATTTTTTCTAAAATCGGTAACACGAATGCTAACGTTTTACCCGTTCCTGTTTTCGCTTGACCAATAATATCTTTACCTGACAGTATAACAGGAATTGCTTTCTCCTGAATCGGTGTTGCTTCTGTAATTCCATTTTCACGTAATGTATGATTAAACGTTTCACTAATTCCTAATTCTAAAAAGTTTTTCAAATAGACCACTTCTTTTCCTTATTTTTCACATTAGCTTTCATTGTACCATTTGTTTCGCCAAATATGAAAAATAAAAAAATTCTTATCTTCTTTTTTTATATTCATCGTGTACTAGGCGGACAAATTCTTTTTGCTTTTTCTCGGAATTTATTAGTGCTTCCATGTTAGTAGAAGACAAAATGAACTTCTTAATTTTTCTATTACTCCAAATTACTCTTGTATACTTTGTATCTTCGTGTAGCTTTCGAAACCACTCAAATTCGCTTAATTTGGCAATATGATGTTTTAGTTTCATGTCATTTCGAGGATAAAATAAAATTATATCCATTATTACATCAAGCAATAAACTCATCTTCTCTCCTCCTATACATATATATTTCAAATTTATGGAAAGATAGTTATATGATAATAAAATTAACTACTACATTCATAAAAATTTTTTCCTTATTTTTCTTACTATATTTTCAATCCACCAGAATTATAATGGCGAAATCTCAAACAGATGTAATCAGTGAATTCAAACATGCTTTACTCAAAAATGATAAAAAATTAATGCAGTCATATATAACTGAAGGGATTGAACTACCTACTTTCCAAACAAATAAACCTATTCATGAAATTAAAATCGTACCATCTCCAAAAGAAGATACTACAATTCTTATTTCTTATTTCAAAGGCACTAATGATGAATTTACTATCGGCTTCATTTTAGAAATAGTAACAAAAAATAATAAAATATCTCACATGCATCGAATTTATGATGGCAATCCACTTATGAAAGAAGCTACTATTGTAAAAGAATATGAAATGAAGTGTAAGGAACATATACTTACTCCTACAAAATTCCCGTTCGAAATTCACGAATTTCAAGGATACATCTATAACGATTACTTAAACCTCCAATACTACAATGAAGATATTAATGGGATTTTTAAAATCACTGTTTCACCAGTTCAAAACAAATTAGGCTTCTATGTACATAAGGGAGCTCTAAGTTCTACAGCTTAAAAAATAATATAAAAGCATTATATAATCCTCATTTTGATTCAGCATATGAACTTATCTTTCAGAAGAATGGTTTTCAATATATAATTGCAATTGGTAACAAACGCTATATAAAAGGACAATATAATGTAAAAGATTTAATTCAAATTGCAGAATCTATGAATTAAAAAACCGATCTTTTCGATATGGGAAAGATCGGTTTTTTATTATTTTATACAGTAAGTTTTCCTCCATGATAACAATAATAGCTTGCTGCTTTAAGACTTTTAATCTTATTTAATGACTCTTCCGCTTTTTCTATATCTAAGCAAAAATCCGGATTAGCTATTACTAACTCACCATTCTCTTGAACAGCCGCATCTCCCGTAATTACATAATCTAAATTCGGAAAATATAATGAAATATGTCCCGAAGTATGTCCTGGAGTCGCTACTATTTGACATTCACCATTCAAAATCATTTGATCATTATGTACTTTTTCATCGACGGAAATATGTTTTATATTTTTTAACTGTTGTATAAACCATTTGCCAAATTCTTTTTCTTCATTTGGCATACGTTCTAACATACCTTCAGCTTGAACTAATCTCTCTGATTTTATATCACCATTAATATAGTTAGATTCAATTTCACTAGCAATAATATTAACGTGAGGATATTTCACTTTGAAATCATATAAAGCCCCTATATGATCGTCATCATAATGAGTAATAATTATATTTTTTAAGTTTTTCATCTCATATCCATGTTTTAAAATTGCATCTTCAAGTAAAGGTAAAAAATTCATATAACCTGTATCTACTAAAGTTAATTCATCGTTTACTATTATTAAGCTCGGATAAATACATTGTTTTTCCCCGTTAAATTCGAATTCAATTGGTAGTTCTATTATTTTCATTTTTCTTCCCCCATACCGCTTATTAAATGTTTAATAATAACTAAATCATCCACATACATATTACAAAGAAAAAAGCACCCGTTATGGATGCTTCCTTATCTTACCTGCTCAACTACATAAATCAACTTGGGCCTATCCGAAACCTGATATGTATAGTCTTCGTTTTTATGCATATATGTTTCTATCCTATTTATCACTTCAAACATTCTATCTGAATTCGCACTGAAACGAGATACTGAATCACATAAAACTATTGACCCTTTCTTGTAAAAATTTATTATTTCATAAATATCTCGTTCTAAACAAACTTCTCCTACTTGCAAATCCTCTTTCGCCTCATAGTTATAAATTCCCATTCTCATTTTCCCCTCAAATTGTATTTTTTTCTTACAACATCCCCTTGTTACATAAATAATACCACGATAAAATTCTAAAACTCAAACTCATCGGCTTCATCTGAGAAAATATAAAAGCCATCACCGAAGCGACAACTTTCAAGAAAATGGGAGAAAAGAGAGGAAAAAATGGTTCAAAACAAAGTAACACCTGAAATGCTAGATGAAGTGGCTAATCGTGCAATTAATACCAGAATCACATTAGAAGCTTATGAATCACCAGCGAGTAAAGGGGCTATTCAAGAATTACAAAAGTTCTCATCAATAGATGTACCATTAGATTATTTAGAAGTAATTTAACATTGTACGAATGCAGAGATTAATGTTAAAAATGAACTTTATTACATATTACTACCAAACGTTATCTGCGTAGTACCTTTACTTGGAACGAACACATACACTGTAAGTCGTTACATAACCAACCTTCTATTATTTTGAACAGGTAATTCCCTATTTTTATGGAAATATACATTAAGAAAAACTATAAAATTGATTAATCTCTCACTTCTTTGTCTATCCTTTTAAAAAATCTATTTTTTTGTAAAAGGAGTGTTTATATGGAGAAACAAACACTTTGGAAAAAATTCAAGAAAAGCTCAGCAGATCTCGGTAAATCTAGCGTATATGAAAGTATTATTTTATACTACACAATGAGAAAAAAAGAGTTACCTACTAAAGCAAAATTTATCATATTAGTCGCTTTATCTTATTACGTATTAACAATCGACTTCATTCCAGATATAGCTGCTATTATTGGGATTGGCTTATTAGATGATGTTTTAGCAATCGCTATAGCGCATAAATATGTTATGCGCCATGCCGACAGTGAAATTCGTGAAAAGAGTAGAATAAAAATGGAATCATTATTTACTTCAGCACAAACATAATAAAAAAGGAGCTAAGATAATTTCTCTTAGCTCTTCTTTCATAAAATTAATGTTTTTCAAATACTATTTCACTTCATTCGCCACAAAAAATTGCTCACAAACACTCGAAATGCGCTGCAAGTCTACGTTCCCACCAGAAATAACTGCTACTACTTTTTTCCCTTTAATATATGGATCAACTTTCCCTGCAAGTAGTGCAGCAGTAGCTAATGCACCCGCCCCTTCTACAACAGCTTTCCCGCGTTGTAATAAGTCTTTCATCGCTACTTCCAGCTCTTTTTCTGATACTGTTACAATATCATCCACTAATTCTTTTACAATTTCAAATGTTAATTCCCCTGGTATTTTAACCGCGCAACCATCTGCAATAGTAGGCGCCTCAAAATGTTCTACAATTGTACCTTTGTCATAAGATGCCTTCATTCCATGAACATTATCTGCTTGGACACCAATTATATTAATGGATGGATTAAAAGATTTTAATGCAACAGCAATACCAGAAATAATTCCACCTCCACCAATTGGTACAATAATAGTATCAACATCCCACATATCATCAAGAATATCTAATCCTATTGTACCTTGACCAGCCATTACTTCTACATCGTCATATGGATGTAAGTATGTTTCACCTGTTTCCCTAATAATCTCCTCACATTTTGCCTTCGCATCATCAAAGGTTTCACCATGTAAAATTACTTCAGATCCATATCCTTTAGTTGCATCAACTTTCGCCTGAGGTGCAGAGATCGGCATAACAATTTTACTTTTAATACCGAGTAAGTGAGCAGATAAAGCAATTCCTTGCGCATGATTACCAGCAGAACAAGCAATTACTCCTCTCTCTTTTTCTTGATCTGTCAGCTGTGACATTTTGTTAAACGCACCACGGAATTTAAACGAACCTGTTAATTGCATATTTTCTAATTTCAAATGAATTTCTCCACCCGTTTTACTAGTCAAATAAAATGATTTTACTAATGGAGTTTTACGAGCATTTCTATCCAGAATGTTTTGAGCTTTTTTAATATCGTCTATATGCAATGGTAGTTTTTTAGTTATCATACTAACACCTCTTCCAATGTTCTATTCCTAAGTTTTCGTAAGTCGCAGCTCCTTTATACGAAACCATCTATGTTAAAGACAATTCTTTATATATGAATCCCACTCTGTAATACATACATATGCAAACAATTTAACATCCTCTTCATATCACGTTCTTTATAATGATTCAGGCATGCAATTTGGATCCAATTATTCTTTTGTAAATACGCTGATTCATAATGGACATTATATCCTTGTAACACTAACGCATCACCTACCGTTTTAGAAGACTGACCTTCGCTTAATTGAATCGTAAGTATAATTTGCGCGGCATGTTCTTTTGGTGAAACAAGTTTTAATCCTATACTAGTAATAGCTTCTTCCATATAATCATATGCCTCTTTAATTTTTACATATACTTTTTCATCTTCAAATCTCTTCAATGCTTCTTGCAGTGCATAAATTAAATTCCATGAATGAGAATACGGAATACTTTCATTTTCTTCGTACATACCAATGTCCATATAGGCCGGTAATGTCTCGTTTACTTTCACATTATGATTATGAAAAACGAAAGATACTCCAGTAAACGATTTAATTGCCTTTCCACTAACACCGCTTGCAAAATATACATCCTTTAAATCTATCGGTATTGCTCCAATCGAACTGATACAATCTACACAAAGTTTCATTTCGTGCTTGTTACAAATGGTGTTCAGCTCGTCTAAATCATTTAACATTCCAGTTGATGTTTCATGGTGAACAAACCAAAGCCATTCATAATTTCCGGTTTCCACCATTTTTTCTAATTCTGTATAAATAAACGGTTCTCCCATTTCTTTTTTATACGTATCAAAATATAATTGCGCGCGTTTTGCGTGTCCAACTAATCTATTGCCGAATTCCCCATTTGTTAATACTAGTCCTTTTCCTTTTAAAGAACGTAATTGTAAAGCAATTGCATCATTCGCTAACGTCCCTGTTCCTAACATGATTTGTACATGCTTTGCTTTTGTCATCTGCAGTAATCGTTTCTTTACATTGCCCATCGTCACTTGAAATGACTTAGAGCGATGCGAAACAGGCTTAGTAGAAAATGCCTTTTGGACATTCTCTTCAATGTCTACTGGGCCAGGTAAAAACGTATATTCTTTCGTCATAATCCCCCCAACACTCGATTCTTCAAACATAGCAGGTGTTACATACATGGGCTGAAAAGCAGCTTCTTCTGTACCAACTAACGTATGGAAAGGTTTGAATCCCATTTGCTCATATAAAGGTAGTTCACGTGTTGTCGCAGAAATGAGTGCCAATTCATATCCATTTAGAAGCAGATAACGATGTAGAAAACGAATTAATCCTAACAGCGCTCTCCCATTTCGATATTCACGTTCTACTGAAAGTAAACGAATTTCATATATATTTTCTCCATGTTCTTGTAAATAAAAATCTAGATTTGAAATTTTATAATCTAACGAGAATGGTCGTTTTCCTCGCAACGCAACCATACCTACTAACTCATCGTCATCTAAACAAATTAAATATGTATTTTCTTCATGAAAACGATCTATACGAACACGCTCTTTCGTTTCTTCATGTTGCGGAATTTCTTCTACAAATGTTTTATAATTCAATTTATGTATACTTTCAAATTCCCAAGCTTGATCAGCAACTTTATAAATTAACCCCATGTTTTATCTCCTTTGTATATTTAATAAAATGATAAGTGGAGATTAACTCCACTTATTAAAAATTCATGTCATTCGCGATTTACATATAAAATAAGTACAATGATAATTGTACTTAAAATAGTCGTAACAATAGAGTACGAATACAAAATCATGCAAACTGGCAAACAAGCGATTGTAATTAAACCTGGCTTCGTAAATCCTTTAAAGATTAAATAAAAAATAATAAAAACAGCAACAAGAGTAAGCGCTATCAAGTAATCAAATGCGATTAGCCCTCCAATAAATGTCGAAATGCCTTTACCGCCCTTGCCTTTAAATAAAATTGGATAAATATGTCCAAGTAAAACAGCCAGTAAAGCTAACATTACAAATGTAGAATCTTCAAAAAGGTATTTCGCAATAGAAACTACAATTGCCCCTTTAATTGCATCACCTAAAAATGTAGCGACGAAATATCCTTTTCCATATACGCGCCCCATATTTCTTGCTCCAGGATTTCCGCTTCCTTCATCCCTAATATCAACGTTATGTTTCCACTTTGTTACTATATACGCGGTCAAAATGTTGCCAAATAAGTAAGAAGCGACCAAATACAAAAACTGTATACTATTAATCATGTAATCATTCACTTTCTATATGGGAATACATATACAATATTCAATGACTATATATATTGTACTTTTTATCCACATCCCTTTATACATTTTAACATCATATATTTACAAATCATACAAAAATTCTCATACAGCTATTTTTTAAAATATATACTTTTCATTAAATAATATGTTCCTTTTACTGCTGATTCTGATTGTGATATAAATGTAACTTCTCCTATACTTTTCTCACAGCATTTCTTAAATTCATCATATATTTCAGGAACGAAACGCAATATGCTGCCACTTACTGCAATTGGAGTTGATAAATCAAACTGCATCTTGTTATAAATATCTACTGTAATTCTTGCTAATTCTTTTCCAGCTTGCATCATAATTTCATGTGCGTCATCATTCCCATTTCTCGCTTCCTCAATAATGAATGGTGCAATTGCTGCAACTTTATCTTTTGAAGAGCTATATACTAGTCTTTTTATGTGAGACGATGTTAAAAGTTGAAACTGATCTTGAATACTTAAGCTTAATGGGCAAAGTGTAACTCCTTGATCAAATTGATTTGCCATTCTCTTTAAACCTTGCAACGCAATCCAATATCCACTTCCTTCATCACCTAAAATATGTCCCCATCCACCGCTATACTCGTACACTTCTCCTTTCTTTCCTAGACAAATCGCGCCTGTGCCGCCAATTGTTAAAATTCCATCCTTTCCTTGTAAAGCAGCTGCATGTGCAACCATTGCATCATTAAAAATTGCAATTTGTGTTCCGTACTTCTTTCTTAGACGTTCTGTTAATTCATTTGTATGTGCTCCACCTACACCCGCTAATCCTAAACAAATACAAACGCAATATCCATTTAATAAACCTTTTTGACATTGATCAATCGCCTCCATAATATGAAAAAGCGCTTCTTCAAAATCTATTAATATGTTTCCAAATCCACTTGTAGCTCTTACAAGTTCGTTTCCGTCTGTATCAAATGCAATTGCTTCTGTCTTTGTTCCCCCGCCGTCTACTCCAATCATATACTTCATATGTTCGCCTCATTTTCATCATCTTATTGGAGGGAATGTTGTATTCCCTAAAACTACAGATTGCTTTGCACCCGTTGCACTTGGCACATTACTCGGATTACGATGATGCGTTTCGTTCGCTAAAATTGCAAAGGCAATTGCTTCTTTCGCCTCTGAAGAATAGCCTATATCTTCTTGGATGAATATTGCACACTTTTCTTCCTTCAATCCATTTCGCACCATTTCAACAAGTGTACGATTATAACTGCCGCCACCACCTAAAATCACCTCATCGATTTCATAATACGGCAAAATAAACTCCTTATAATGATGAACAATTGAACTTGCTGTAAACATCGTGACAGTGGTCAATATACTTTCTTTACTATACTTTTCAAATCGTTTTAATAATTCACTTACAAACTCTTTTCCAAATTGTTCTCTACCTGTTGATTTTGGTGGTTTCAAGTTCAAAAATGAATGATTCATGCAATATGTCAAAATTCCATCTACAACTACTCCCTGCTTTGCAATCTTACCATTTTGATCATATGGCAACTGAAATAACCTTTGACATACTTCATCAATTACCATATTCCCTGGGCCAGTATCAAAAGCAATTACACTCTCATTACTTCGTTTACTTGGAATCACTGTAACATTACCGATCCCGCCAATATTTTGTAGTAGTCTATTTTTAGTTGGATGACGATACAAAATGACCTCTGAATACGGCACAAGTGGTGCACCTTGTCCCCCTGCTGCCATATCCATCGTTCGAAAATTAGAGATAACTGTCGTGTTCGTTTCGTATGCTATTACTGCTGGTTCCCCAATTTGCAATGTGGACGGTATCATATTACCATCTTGCTTTGGCTGATGATAAATCGTTTGTCCATGAGAACCTATTAAATCTAATTGTTTCAAAGAAAATTTGGCCTCTTTACAAACTTCCTTTACAGTATTGGCAAAACATAAACCAAGCTTAAAATTTAAACTGCATATGAGTTGGACATTTGAGCTTTCTATCGATAATGATTGTTGTATTTCCTTTTTTATATCATCACAAAATGGAACAGTAGTAAAATGTATAAGTTCGACCTTAGACTTTACACCACTCCCTTCTATATGAACGAGCGCTACATCTATTCCATCTAATGAAGTACCGGACATTATCCCTGCAATATACATAACATGCATGACCTCCTATTTACTAAAAAACAATCATGTAAGTGAAAAACGTGCAACCAACTGAAAATAATATAAATCGAAAAAACAACTGAGCTTTTGATGCAAACGATCCATCAATGAAAGAAACAACTACAGTAAGTAAAATACTTGCCGCAATGCTTGTAACGAGCCATATACTATGCATTTGTGATAGATGTAGCATTCTTAATAAAGGGACAAAAAGTAAATTCGCACAAATCACTCCAAATAGTAATAAAAATACACCTTTATAACTAAATTTTATATGCATTCCATTTCATCCTCTCTGGACTTCATGTGAAAGAAGTGATAGGCAAAATACCTATCACTAAAAAATAAAACATAAAACTTACGAATTAACAGATTCTCCGTCGCCATTCTTTTCAATTTCAAGCATATTTTTGTCGTACATTTTAAAGAATGGTAAATAAATAAGGAATGATATTGCTATATTTATTAAAACTAATACAACTGCACGCCAATCTCCTCCTGTAGCTAAATAAGCGCCTATTGGGGCTGGTAATGTCCACGGCGGCATAATATGCGTTGGCGTTACAAATCCCATTGCAGTTGCAGTATATGCAACAGTAGCTGTTACTAGCGGTGTAATAACGAAAGGAATAATTAAAATTGGATTCAATACAATCGGTAAACCGAAAATAACCGGTTCGTTAATGTTAAAAATTCCAGGCACAATACAGGTTCTCGATAATGCTTTCGAATATTTTGATCGACCAAATACGATCATAGCTAACACAAGCCCTAACGTTGCTCCCGAACCACCAATCCATATAAACCATTGATAAAACGGCTCCGGTGCAATGAATGGAAAGTGACTCGCACCACTTGCCACAGCTTCACCATTCTTTCCTAAATATACATCCCAAAGCGGTCTCGCCACTGTTCCTACAACAGATACACCATGTATTCCGAAAGACCAGAAAAACGTAATTAAAAATACGGGTATAATAACGCCAAAGTAACTATCACCAGCTTTTACTAACGGTGCGGCTAATTTATCTACTACGTAATGTACATCCACTTTAAAAACGACAGTAATAAGACTCATAATAATAATAACGAAAGCTGCAGGTATAAGTGCTTCAAACGAACGTGAAACTGACGGTGGCACTTGTTCTGGCATTTTGATTGTGATGTTTTTCTTCTTACAAAACCTTAAAATCTCCACTGATAAAATAGAAACAATCATCGTCACGAATAATCCATGACCTCCGAGATTTGTCATTGGAAGCATAAATCCTTTTTTATCAATTAATTCAGGCGTTAATGTTAATAGCAGTGAACATACCGCAAGCTGTGCACCTGATAAAGCATCTAACTTATAACTTTTCGCTAAATTATATCCTATTCCAAATGCTATATATAAAGACATAATGAACATCGTTAACCGATATGGTATTAATATACTTGTTTGATTCTTTAATGCCCAAACTGATATGAAACTATCTTTCGGTAATGGTGGAAATGCTACTATTAAAAAGAAACTTCCTACGATAATAAATGGTAACGCCGAAATAACTCCATCTCGGATTGCTTGTAAATGCCTCTGTTCAGAAAGCCTTGCCATCGGTCCAGATAAATTTTTATCAAGAAACGTGACAAACTTATTCATAACGCTTCCCCCTAACTTATTAATTCATTTACAGTTTTCAATAATGTTGGTCCACCAAGCGGTGTATATGCTTGCGGCGGTATGATACCGCAAGGAACAGACTCCTCTTCTGCCAATTTTTTTACCGAATCAAATCGATGTCTAATTTGAGGTGCAACCATTACAACATCCCAACCATTCTTTACCTCTTCCTCTACCTCACTTGTTCCAATTGCATGCACTTCCATGTTCACACCATTTTTCTCCGCTTCTTTTTTTAAAGCGTTTACAACAATTGCGCTGGACATTCCTCCAGAACAAACAAATAAAACCTTCATTATTGAATCCTCCTATACTTATAAATTGTTTCCTTCAAATGAAAGAAAGTTTCACTTTACTAACAAGCATATGAAGTAATGAAATGAATTAGTTATATTGAAAGTAAATTTCATTAAAAATATTTCCCCTATTAAATTAATGTTTCAATGTGCAATTTTCTCTATTGCAAGGCCAACCTCACCTCGGATATTATTTTAGATAATCAATATGATAGGGAGGCGTATAAATGATCGTTAAACGTTTATTAATGATATGTTGTATCGTCATCTTTTTTATTCCTTTCTCTTTCATTTCCCCTCACTCTACTTATGCTGAAGTAAATACTACGTACACAAAACATGAATTACGTGCTGTATGGATCGCATCTGTTCTAAATATTGATTGGCCCTCAAAAACTGGCTTATCTATTGAAAAGCAGAAACAAGAATTTATAAGATTGCTAGACGATGTAAAAAGCACTGGTATGAATGCAGTGGTTGTACAAATTAAACCAACTGCTGATGCTTTTTACCCTTCCAAATACGGTCCTTGGTCTGAATACATTACGGGTACACAAGGAAAAGATCCTGGATACGATCCACTCGCATTTATGATTGAAGAAGCACATAAAAGAAATATAGAATTCCACGCATGGATTAACCCATACCGAATAACGATGAATCATACTGATATAAATCGATTATCAGACAATCACCCTGCAAGACAACATCCTGATTGGGTTGTACCATATGGCGGAAAGTTATATTACAATCCCGGTATTCCAGAAGTGAAAAAATTTATTACAGAAGGTGCTTTAGAGATTGTGCAAAATTATGACATTGATGCCCTTCATATGGATGATTATTTTTATCCGTATAAAGTAGTTGGTGAAGAATTCCCTGATCGAAAAACTTACGAAACGTATAATAACGGTAGATTTACAAATATAGAGGATTGGCGACGTGACAATGTAAATGAACTTGTCAAAGGTTTAAATACTGCTATTAAACAAGAAAAGTCATACGTGAAATTTGGCATTAGTCCATTCGGCGTGTGGCGAAATATAGCCGACGATCCTACTGGCTCTAACACAACCGCGGGACAAAGAAACTATGATGATCTTTATGCTGACACACGTGAGTGGATACAAAAAGGTTATATTGACTACATTACACCGCAAATATATTGGAATATCGGTTTCACACCCGCTGCATATGACATATTAGTAGACTGGTGGGTAAAAGAAACAAATAATAAACCGATTCACCTATACATCGGTCAGGCTGCCTATAAAATTAATAATAACTCTGTCCCCGCTTGGTCTGATCCTGAAGAATACCAAAGACAAATTGTATTAAACCGGCTATATCCACAAATAAAAGGTAGTATGCATTTTAGCTTAAAAGATATTAATAATAATCCACTTGGAGTGAAAGATAGACTCTCAAAAGACATATATAAACATCCTGCATTAATCCCGCCTATGCCTTGGCTTGATCATGCTCCACCAAAACAACCGACTTTAAAAGGCGCTATCCCAAGAGAGGAAGGTATTGCTGTAGGTATCATCGATGATAGAGAGAATGATACTGCTTATTATGCCATTTACCGCGTGAATGGAAAAAATGAAGTGGATATAGAAAATCCGAAAAATTTACTTACTACTGTAAGAAAAACAAAACTTGGAGAAATTTATGTAGATAAAACAGTTATTTCTGGAGAGACGTATACGTATGTAGTAACTGCAGTTGATCGATTGCATAATGAAAGTGTTGCATCTAGTCATACTACCGTTAAAGCAAAATAACAGCTAATAAAAAACGCCTTAAAAACTAAATATTATAGCTTTTAAGGCGCCTTTTTATTTATTCTTAAACTTCTCTGTCGCCGCTCTCATCTTCACATTCAAGTCGTGATCAATAGAGTCGCGAATATCTCGCTCTACTTCTTCCATTTCTTTTTGGAAATTTTGCAAGTAGATTTTTAATTCATCTTCTTTTTCTGGTCGTTGTGATGGCGGTAATTGTACCACTAAAGATAACATCGCTGTTAAATCTTTCATTAAGAACGTTTCAAGTTTATGTTGTTGTTCAAACATACGTTGCTCTTGATAGTACGGCAGTGCATTCAATACTGAGATTGTAATGTCATCAACCGTTTTTTGTAATGAAGGATTTATTGAGCGTTTATACGCTTGAATTGTATTTAGTGCATCTGGATATCGATCATAAAAATACAATTTATAAAACGATAGGTCTGTCGGTTTTACTGTTTGCTGTGATTCTTGTCTTAAGAAATCTTTCACTTTCATAGTTGCTAAGTCGATATCTTCATTTGTAAGCTTTTTTGTTGTTTTTGCCATTACATGTACTTTTTTCTGCTTTTCTTTCGGTAACATTGAGAAAACTTGCTCTCTCGTACGTTGTCCTGATGCACAGAAAAGAGTATTTAATGTATGCTGTTCTTTCTTCCCTTCCGTACGAATCCAGCGATAAAAGAGTGGATGTTGTGTAAATTCTTGTAGAAACGGTAATGATTTATTCGACAACTTATCTAAAGAATCGTGCGCTCTTTTATATGGTTTCGTCCATGAAAAATACAGTTTTCGTCCGAAATATACAACTAATACAACGACAGTAAATGCGATTAAAAGTAATGTACCTAACAGTACTAGTACTGTTTGAATGAAACTCATTTTTTCACCTCCTCTAATAATCTGCTATTTCCTTGGACGCTGAATGAGTTTCTGCTTCATCTCATCGTTAAATGTGTCTAGTTCAATAACAAACTTCTTACTTGACTCGATAATACGTTCTGATGATTTCTCAGAAGCTTCAATCGCAGCGAATACGTTTTGGAATGATTCACGTAATTTATCCATACTAATTGCAGGATTTTCAAGAAGTTTTGTTGTTTCTTCTGTATTTTGTTTTAATGCTTGTGAGTTACTTAATACCATTGATTCAATTGCTTCATTTGTCGCATTTACGGCATCAATTGTTTTACGTTGATTTGTTAATGCTAGTTGGATAGCAGCTGAAACTGTTACAACGTTTTGCGTCATCGTAATTGCATTACGAATTGCTTCTGTTAATTTTTCATTATTTTTCTTAATGATGTCTACAGATGCGATAGATTGTAATAATACACTTTTCGCTTGCTGCATATTACGTGTACGTACGAGTATCTTTTCCAATGCATCATTAATTAATGGAATATCTCTTTGACGCTCTGGATTTTGCTTCTCAGCTTCGAGCATGCCGGCAAGCTTTTTCCCTAAGTATACTTGTTTATCAAGAGCGTGAATTTTATCGTGCGATTGCTCCTTAAGCATCTCAAGACCAACTGTATCTTCTTGTAAGTTATCACGACCAATTAAAAGTGATCTTATAATCTCCTCGATTTGCTTATCTATAGATTGATATTTATGCACATATGTTTCAAGAGGATTTTTCTTAAATACTTTAAACATTATTTTTTTCATACCACTTGCTTTTAACGAGTTCGGATCTAATTCAGATACTACTTTTCGTAACTCTAACAATGTATTTGGAATTTCTTCATTTTTCCCATTCATCATCGCTGTTACAGGACGTTTTAACGCTGATAACGTTTGTCCTGCTGCTTGTTGCTCTTTATCCCCTAAATCACCTAGCTGAGACAATACTTTTGATAAATCTGTATTTTGCTCGCTATTTAACTTTTGTACATAAAGATCAGCTTCTTTATTTAGTTCCTCTAGTTCTTCATCTTTTATAACTGTATCTACTACTACCTCTACATTAGTGTCTTTCACAATCGATACAGGTTCTTTTTTCTCGAGTTCAGTCAACAAAATCGCTCCTTTATTTATATGTGCGAATTTATATGCACTATATTTCATCTATTATATCGTATTTCATATACATTCTGACTGCTTGAAATCGATTTTTTTAGAAATGCCTGTTTATGCAGTCATTCCCTGTTTCTTACTATAAGTATACCTGTAATCAACATAATTTTCCTCAGACTTAAGACCTAGAGAACAACATGCTGAAGACGGATTCTTCGTATGTTACCTATATAATTTGCGTTCTTACCCTTATGCAGTGCTCATCTTTTGACATCTATCCGCTTTCAATGTGATACTTATATTACGTCCCCTTCTATTTATTCTTGCGCGCTACAAATGCTCCCTTTTGAAACGCTAATAACACTGTTTCAAACGTATCATCTTCTTCTATCATTTTTATAAACTCAGCTAATTCACTCGCATGAGAAGTTGCATTATCTATAACAAGAAGGCCTTTTGGTTGTAATATACGTTTAATATGCTCAAGCCACCACATGTATTGTGTTCGCTCTGAATCTAGGAAAATAAAATCAAATGAATGATCTAATTGTGCATCTAAAAATGCCCCCGCTTCTTGATTATGAACATCGATTCTTTGTAAAAGATTTGCCTTTTCAAAATTTACAAGCGCCTCTCCTACTCGTTCCGAAGAAAGCTCGACGGTTGTTACATTTCCATTAGTTTCTTCTACCGCACTTGCTATCCAAAGTGTAGAATAGCCATTAGAAGTTCCAATTTCTAAAATGTTTTTTGCATTACTCCCTTTAACTAAAATCGATAAAAATTGCCCCATCTCACGAGAAACATTCCTTAATTTTTCTTCCCGTATTCTTTTATTCCGATCATGCTCTTCTCCATATTGTTCAAGTTGCAATAATAATGAATCTAAAGTATCCATTCTTTTCATCGCCTTTCCAAGCAATATGATGAATAAGCTCTTGCTGCCCGTCTACTTTTTATTATATGCGAAACAAAAACCTTTTTCCCGTTATATGACAAAGATTTATAATTTTTTATAGCATATTGTTTCGTTTTTTGGTAAAGTTAATTTCTACGTGCAATTATTCCATTCATATTATTTCACATTGAAATTGCAGTTATAAAATAATATAAACCCCATTTAAATGAATCGGTATTTCAAATTCAATTAAGCGCCCTTTTCGGACGCATTTTCTTTTGTTTATATATTTCTTAGAGGAAAGGATGCTTACTTATGAACGTAATTAGCTTAGATGCTGCTAGAAAACGAAAGCAGCATAAAAAATTAATGATTACTATACCGATTATTACACGTATTTATGAAGAAGACGGGGAAATTAAATTTGAGGTAGCCGGCGAAAAAGATGTACCTCTTGAAATGTTAGAAAAGTAATAAAATAAAGACGCATTTC
>NZ_QOSD01000023.1:0-148816 GCF_008368905.1 Bacillus sp. SH5-2 | reverse complement strand
CTTCTGTTGTTTCTTCTTTACCTTGCTCTTCTACTTCTGTTGCTTCATGGATCTTTATATTTGTAATATCATATCCATTCACTTTCGACTGATATCCTGATACTGGTTGTTCTTTCACTTCATACTTATAAGCTTTTCCTTCATTATCAACTGCTGGTAACTTTTCAAACTCATATTTCCAATCATTTGCCGCAGTAACTTCTTTTGTTGCAATAACTTTACCATTTTGCAGTAAGTCCACTTTGATTGTTTCTGGGCGATCATTTACTTTGTCGCCTTCCCACTTTTTCGTTCCTATAACAGATGTAGTTTTTAACTTATTTGGGATCATAAGTTTTATTCCGTTTACATCATCCTTCTTAATTGTGAAAGGAATTTTTGCTTTCGGATCAAACTCTACGTAGTTCGGGGCAGAAATTTCTTGCACATAGTAATTGCCTGGAGTAAGATTCGGAGCTTCAACTATTCCTTCTTCATTTGTTGTATAAGAATCACCAATTTTCTGTCCTGACTCTGTATACAATTCAAAAGAAACACCTGGGATAACTTTCCCTTCGTTCCCTTCAATATGCTTAACAATTTGCAGCGTTCCTTTTGCAGGTAAATCGCCTTCAGCTTCGCCGCCAAATGATATATTTTCAACCTTTGCGCTATTAGATTCAGAAGTAGGCTTTTCATTTAAAATTTGATAATCAAGTTTATAGTCATTTTGTAGAAATTTTAACTTTTTTCCGCTGTCAGTTATCTTTGATTTATAAGCAACAGTAAATGAAGTAGCATTCCCCATATGTCTATAAATTACAACTTCAAACGAGTTATCACCCGTAAAATTTATATATCCATAGCCTCGCTGTTGAAATTGCTCAAGAGACAAATATTCTTTATTATTAATAGTTACAGTAAAACTATCTTTTTTAAGTAATTGCCCCTCTTGTAAAGTATCTTTCAAAACGATGTTGTTGTGTAAATATTGTTTCTTTAAATTAAAATTTAAAAACCAACGTACTTCATCACTGTTGTTTGGTTGAATATCACCAACTTTATAGAAAAAGATTCCCGGTTCGTTACCTTCACTTTTCGGATGAGTAATGCTAACCGATTGTTTTTCTAAATCTGTCCCTAAGTTTGTTTGTATATCTTTCGTTTTTCCTGCTTCTACATTCATAGCTTGGACAGTGAAATTGAAACTCCCACGAATATTTTCGCGTTCCTCTACTGTCTCATTAAATGTACAAACTACACTATTTGCATTAATCTGGCACGTACCGAAAACACGTCCTGACTCATCCTTTAATGTAATCGTACCACTAAATCCTATTAATTCTGGCGGTAGCGCTAACGTTAATGTATCCCCTGCCTTCATCTCTTTGCCGGGTTTTTCGCTAAAGTTTACATGTATGCTAGTCTTTTCCCCATAAGTTAATTTTGTTTTTTCGATTGTAAAACTATCGACTATTCCCGATGTTCTTAATTCTTGAGCATGTCCTATAATAGGTGTAAAAACTTGCCCTATTATCACGGTAAAAATAAAACAAATTACAGATATTCTTTTTAAATATGTACTCATAACGCCTCCAACTTTAATTATCACTTTGTTCTGTTATTAAATCTTCTCTCTCTCTCTTTAACCACCTTGAAAAAGTTACGACTAGATTATCTGCAGCATCAAATGACCATTAGTCACACAACGTAAAGCGATAAACAACACAATTCATTAATCACTCACTTACTGAATCATGTCATTCCACTGTACTTCTTTTTGGGCAGCCAACAATAAATAATATTCCTTATAAAAATGCATTACAAGACTGTTCATTTACATATTAATTTGTTAAGATAATCATGCTACCAAAATATACTAAATGACCATTTCGGTCATAAGGTCATCTGATGACTAACTGTCTTTTCCTTTCAAATATGCTCATCAATATTGCCCTCCAATAATTTCATTCCACCAACACCATACACAAACTCTAATTATTATTTTGATATATCTAAATCGTTATCATTTAATTCTAATATACCTTTATTTTAAAGGAATGATTTCCTTTCGAAACCCAAATATCACACTAATAAATAAAATTTAAATATAATAAAATCCCAATTATAAATAGAAAATAAACACTCCCTTTTCGCTCACACAATCTGTCACGTTCAATCATTCTAAAAAAATAAGGCTATCTTTCCTTAATAAGAAAGATAGCCTTATTTATATAGACAACCACTCCACTACTTACTTTTTCGTACCTTTCAACGACTCTCTCAGCACAAATTTTTGTAATTTCCCACTCGCATTACGAGGAAGTTCATCCACAAATAAATAATGACGCGGACGTTTATAATCTGCTAATTCATCACTTTCTTTACAATACGTTTCTAAATCAGCTTCTGTTATTGTTTCATCTTTCTTCACAACAACTGCTACGACACGCTCTCCCCATAGTTCATCTGGCTCACCAAGTACTGCAACATCTAATACACTAGGATGACTATGAAGGAAATCTTCAATTTCACGAGGATAAATATTAACTCCGCCGCTAATCACCATATCATCAACGCGATCTGCAACGAATAAATAGCCGTCTTTATCGAAGTAGCCTAAATCACCAGAATGATACCATCCTTTATACATCGATTTTGCATTTGCTTCTTCACGGTTATGATAGCCAGCCATCATAGTTGGGCCTCGTAAAATAATTTCTCCTACTTCATAAGGTGGCAATACATCATCTGGTTCTGCCGGTGCATCTTCATTCGGTTTTACAATACGAATTTCATGACTAAAGCATGGTGTTCCTGCTGAACCAGCTTTCGTAATTTGATCCTCTTCTACTAGAAATGCAACAACTGGCCCCATTTCTGTCATTCCATATATTTGAACAAGATCAATATAAAGACGTTCTTTACATTCCTTCACTAGCGCTGGTGCCATCGCAGCCCCGCCATAAACACCGATCTTCATCGACGTTAAATCATATTGCGCTAAATCTTTTTGCAGTAACATATTCCACATCGTCGGTGCTGCAAAGAATGTTGTAATCTTCTCTTCTTGAATCGTATGTAATACTGTTTCTGTATCAAAATGATGTAAAATAACATTCTTTCCGCCAACTTGAATGCGTGGGATGATTCCAGCGTTTAACTCACCGCAATGATACAAAGGTGCCACTACAAGCCCGGCGCTATCTCTATGATATTTTAGGAAATACGTACAAATCATACTGTGCTCCGCCATATCGCGATGGCGATGCAGCACACCTTTCGGATGACCCGTCGTACCACTCGTATAAAGCATAGAACAATAATCCATTTCATCAATTGCAATATCTACTTTTTCAGGAGATGCTGCATTTACTTTTTCGTGGTAGGAGCTTGCATAAGAAGGTGTATCGTCTTCTACATACCAAAAAGACGTACTTGGAAAATCTCGTTCAATCATAGCAACAGTTGACTCAACTGCTTTTTCAAAGACAACTACTTTTGAGGATGCGTCCTGAATGATATAAGATACTTCTTTTGCCTTTAAGCGAAAATTAATCGGGTTAAAGATTGCACCAATTTTCGCACAAGCTAAGTAAACGTTTACAAATTCACGGCAATTATATAAGTAAACAGATACACAATCTCCCTTTCTTACCCCTTCTTCCAATAGAGCGTGCGCCGTTTTATTTATTTGTTCATCCCACTGTTTATATGTCCAGCGAATATTTTTTTCCGGTTCCACTAACGCCTCTTTATTTGGATACTTATCAACAGCTAAATCGAAAATTCTCCCTATCGTCATGTACATGCCAACATTTTCCCCCTTTTCTCTTTCATAAATCTATCATTTCGTCTATAACTAGACATTGTCCTCTAATAATTTGACTAATTTTTCTGATTATTATCGACATAGTTTTACAAATGAAAGTATTTTTGATCCACTTCTCGTTAAATGAAATTATATCGGCGATTTCCCGGATATATCGACCGTAACTTGAAATATATCAGCGATTTTTCGAATATATCGACTTACCGACAAAAACTGACAATATAAAGTGAAACTTTTATCAGTATGGTTTTCTTTAGCCCTCACCAATCGGGCAGTAAAACGGGATAAAAAAGAGGTTGTTCCTAATTGGAACAACCTCTTCACTCTTATACAAATAGCTCTTCTAAAATTTTCAGTTTATCTTCTGTATATTTCACAAAGCCATCGTTATATGATTTTGGATCTTTCGGATTCGCAAAGTGCGTAATTGCACCTGTCTTCGGATGAACGAACTTACTTGAAGCACCACATCCAAGTCCGATAATCGACTGTACTTCTTCCATAATAACAATGTTGTAAATACTTTCTTGCGTCGGAATTGCATAACCAACGTTTTCTAAGTTACCTAAAATATTCTTTTGACGATATAGGTAATATGGTACGTAATTATGCTTTTGTGTCCATTCTTCTGCTTCGTGCATCATCGCTGTAATTTCTTCGCGACCTGCTACTTTATATTTACGTTTGTTTTGCGTCATTTCAGAAGCACGTTTAAATGATAACGTATGAACTGTTAATGATTCTGGCATTAACTTTTCTGTTTCATCTAACGTATGCTTGAAGATATCTAACCCTTCACCAGGAAGACCAATAATTAAGTCCATATTAATATTATTCATTCCCATTTCACGAGCTAAATGATACTTCTCAATTGTTTCTTCTACAGTATGATGACGTCCAATTGCTTTTAGTGTTTCTTGATGGTATGACTGCGGATTAATACTAATACGGTCAATATTCCATTTATTTAACACTTCTAGCTTCGCTGGCGTAATTGTATCTGGGCGGCCTGCCTCAACTGTTACTTCACGCACATTTTTCACATCTGGGAACGCTTCATACATTTCTTCATACAGCATATCCATCTCTTCTGCTGTAATACTTGTCGGTGTACCGCCGCCGTAATAAATCGTCGTAACTTTCACACCTTTTTCTTTTAAAAACTTACCAATTTCACGAACTTCATAATGTAAACCACCTAAGAATGAATCAACTGATCCTTGGCGTCCGTTAATTGCGTAAGCTGGGAATGTACAGTATGCACATTTCGTCGGACAAAACGGAATACCGATATAAATACTTACTTCCTCTTTCAAGCGGTATAAATCCGGAACTACAGCTAATTGGCAATCAACAATACGCTGAAGAAGTTCAATTTTCTCTTCATGAATTAAATAGCTTTCACGAAGTTCTTGGTGCGCTTCTTCTTTTGACATACCATTTTGAAGCATTTTGTGAAGAAGTTTCGTTGGACGTACTCCTGTTAAAATACCCCAGCTTTGTTCAATACCAGTTAACTGCTGAAGGACAGAAAGATATACATAAGAAACAACGTGTTTCACTTGCTTCATACGCTCTTTTTCATCTGTAAAAGCAGATAAATCTTTCGAGAATGTTTCTTCATACACATTTCCTGTGCTAACATCCGTTAAACGAGCTGATGCTTTCACATTATCCTCAATGTGAATATCAACGATAAGATTTGCTTCCTCTTGTTCAAATCCAATCGTACTATCTTCAAAAAATAAGCCGCCAATATTTTGTAGCGGACGTAAAAAACGATCATCTTGTAACGTTTTAATTGAAATTAACAACATTATCACCTTTTCATTTGCAAACTCTCTTTAGTTTACTTGAAGGGCGTTTGCAGGTCAATACAGAAGCTTTTACCTTATTTTTATATCCTATTTACAACTTCATAAATATTGCTTCTTCACGAAACTACACTAATACGAGCAAAGATGCTAATGATTTAAATTGAATCTTAAGCACACAAAAAAACGTAGCCAAAAAGCTACGTTTTCCTTTTATCGTTTCGATATATTTTTATGATTTTTCAAAAATGGAAGCGGGAATTGCTTACGGAAGTGTTCTTTAATCATGTACTCCACACCATTTTCACTATTTGAACGTGTAATCCAGTCTGCTGCTTGCTTTAATTGTACAGGTGCGTTCCCCATCGCTACCCCGAGCCCTACATTTTCAATTACTTCTAAATCCTCCATACTATCTCCAATCGCAACCATTTCATTTAGCGAGATATTTAAATGCTCTCCAAGCAATTGTAATCCACGTAACTTTGATACATTTTGCGGCAAAATCTCTATTCGTTTCGGATCACACTCCACATACTCTATATCGTGGAACGCTTTTCTTAGTGTATTTAGCCCTCTTTCTTTTTCACCTTTACTATGGAAAATTACATCAATTTTTGGCGCAGCTACTGGATGATCACGAAGCGCATCCCCTAACGAATCTACAAATTGAACCGGATAAAATAACGGATCTGCGCTTGATAATACAGTACGTGCAATTATGTTTGGTGTATTTCTCTCACGATTCCCTATCGAAAAACGTTCATGGGCAATACGTACGTTACAATCAAAGTGCTCCAATACTTGCACAATGTTAAAAGTCTTCTCTTCAGATAATCTCCTTTGAACATACGGCTTATCTAACGTTGCTGAAACGAAAGCACCACCGTGTGTCACTAATATAGAATCTAATTTTAACGCTTTTGCTACTTTATGAGCGGACTGAAAATTACGGCTCGTAAATAATGTAACGTATACATCTTTTCTTTTCACAAATTCAATTGTTTCTCGTAATCCTTTTGCAATTTTTCCATTGTTGTATAGTAGTGTCCCATCTATATTAAGAGCTAGTAAGCGATAAATCATGTCGCACTCCCCCTCTTCGCTGTTGTACTCTATCCATAATTTATGAAATAAATGTAGCAAATAGAACGAGTTAGAATTACTACTGAAAATTTGGTTTACTATATACATATACAACTGGTAAAGGAGATAGTACAATGCAAGCACCACCTTCTTTTTACGAAGGCGATACGTTAGAAATCGCAAAAAAGTTACTCGGACAAAAACTTGTACATATTGTAGACGGAATAAAACGAAGCGGCATCATTGTAGAAGTGGAAGCATACAAAGGTCCAGATGATAAAGCCGCACATAGTTACGGAGGCAGACGAACAGATCGTACAGAAGTCATGTTTGGCGCACCAGGTCATGCTTACGTATATTTAATTTACGGCATGTATCATTGTTTTAACGTTATTACAGCACCAGTTGGCATCCCGCAAGGAATTCTCATTCGTGCTCTTGAACCTGTAGATGGAATCGAAGAAATGAAACGAGCGCGCTATAACAAAACTGATATTACAAAAGCGCAGTATAAAAATTTAACAAACGGCCCCGGCAAACTATGCCGTGCACTTAGCATTACTTTGGAAGAGCGTGGTGTAACATTACAAAGTGATACGTTACATATTGAATTAATTCCAGAAGAAGAACACATGTCATCACAATATAAAGTAACAGCAGGGCCCCGTATTAACATCGACTATGCAGAAGAAGCTGTTCATTATCCTTGGCGATTTTATTACGAGGGGCATCCTTTTGTTTCAAAATAAAAAACCACCCTATATATTTGCAAGTAACCATTTCGTAATTTATCACACGTCAAAAAACCGAGATCCAATATTGGATCTCGGTTTTGTTTCATTGCCAAAGAGAAAATTTTGAAAGCATTATTTTTTTAGTGCATTATAATTTTCCAAATTAAATTTCGACAGAATGAAAGTTCCTGTTGGTGTTAAAAGTTGCGAAATAGATTGTAAGACCTGAGGGAATTGTGCTAACTCAATAGGATGCGATATTAGAATGTACTGGAACTTTTGATCTGTAAATACCTCATGTAACTTGTCATATGCAACAGAAGTTGTAGGAGCTGTCCGATTTGCAAGAGATGCCGCTTTTTCATTCATTTCTGCCCCGAATAAGGAAGCCTCTCGATAACACCTTTTCATTTCTAATAAAGTTGCACCGCATCCAGCTCCTAGATGAAGAATATTTACTTTACCAGGCGCAAATCGCTCTAAAATTGCTAGTAAATCATAATGAATGTATAAACCTTCACCATAAAATCCCCATTTTTCATGCAATTTTATATTATTCGCGTGTAAGATTACGGAAAACTTCAAATTGTCTTCTTTCCATGAGACACTTCCATAGTGATGAATAAATGTATCTCTACATAAATACAATTTATATCCTTTTTCAAAAATTCTTAATGACAAATCATCATCTTCATAATTCCCTGGTGTAAATCGTTCATCTAGTAATCCCACTTCATCTAACACTGATTTTTTTATAAGCATACAAAATCCGATTAATTTCATACGTTCTTCCCATTTATTTTTATCACTTTGATTATATAAAGTTGCAAAATCCTGCATTTCTTTCATATCTTTATAAAAGGTCGGTATAGCAGTATAGTAAGCAGCATTATTAGTTACGGGTCCTACAGCTCCAGTATCCTCACTTTCATACAGACACCGAATTAAGTTACTTAACCAATTTCCAGTTACGACCACATCATTATTCAATAATAGAATGTTATCCCCTTTTGCTTCTTTAATCCCCTGATTGCAACCCTTTGGAAAACCCATATTTTCCGCATTTTCCACTAGCAAAATATCCGATTGTTTTTGTAACCATTCTACAGTACCATCTGTTGATGCATTGTCTACAACTATTAACTCATATTCTTTTTCCTCTGTATAAGTTCTAATACTTTGGATGCATTCTTTTGTATATTGTAATTGATTATGAGTCAATATAATTATACTTGTGAGCATGAATCAAACTCCTCTCTGCAGCCAAAATGATTATCAAATACTATTTTTTGAATACACTATCAAAATATTTTCTATTATATTCAATACTTGGATTATTAGGTATAAACTTGGCAGCTTCTTCATTATGATAAATCGCCTTTTCATATTCTTTTATTCGATCATAGCAAATGCATAATTGAATATGTGGCAACCACGTATGACACTCTTCCCGGACAAATGGAGAGTCTTTCGGTCTTGGTCCGTCAATTGCTGCATGGTACCAATATATTGCTTTAGAGTATTCACCTTGTTGCAAAAACACACGTCCTAAATGACAACAAAGTTCTCCTCTCGGTATGTCATACCTAAATGATTCTAAACAAGAATCGATCGATTGTTTTAGATTCTCCAATGCCAAATAACATTCAGCTCTTTTTAAACAAGCTTGAATATTATCTTCAACCCAACCCTTTCCTTCATCTAAAAATTTTGTATACCCCTGAATAGCTTTTTCATATAATCCGTGATCCTTACATTCATTTGCATAATAGTACACATCACGAGGGCTAAATTCTCTTCCACTTTCAAGATGTTTTTCGTATATTTTCAAATTACGATCAGTATATACTTTTACTTTTTTATGACTTACCCCAATATCACTATTTATAAGGTTTCCGTACACCTCTAAATATTCGTGAATAAATCCATGCCATTGAAAATTTCTACTCCTTTTAACTAATCGATATCTCCTTAAAGAATGTGTTGGTTTTCCTTCTGCATCAAAAGTTAAGTAATAATGCATAGATACTGCATCCGTACTACGATGTAACGTATCTTTTAACTGCAGAAATTTCTTTCTATCCTCCGTAGCTATTATGTCATCTGCATCTAGCCAAAGAATATATTCTTTTGTAGCTTTAGAAAACGCAAAATTTCGTGCCGCTGAAAAATCTTCAATCCATTCAAAATCATATATTTTCGCATCATACTTCTGCACAATTTCTTTTGTAGCATCTGTGGAACCTGTATCTACAATAATAATTTCATCCACAATACCTTTGACCGATTCTAAGCATTTTGATATCGTTTGTTCCTCATCTTTTACAATCATACATAAACTAATAGAAATTGAGTTTCCCATCATATCCCCCCTATCCTTTTGATATATATGTTTAGAGAGAAAATTATATTTCCTTTGCTTCACAGTTGTGTTTTCATTTTACAAATGAAACAAAAAAATAATGAACCAACGCAGTATATTTGGATAGAGGCATTTTATGAGGAGATTATGCACAATAAAAAAACCGAAGCTTGAATTAAAGCTTCGGTTTTTCTATCCTACCGACGTTAGTCACTTACTTCTTTATGGGCGGAAGTCTCAATCTGCACCTTCCGCAGTCGCAATATTATCCTCTAAATTTTCTCTTGATAATTCAGCTGCCATAAAATCAGCTGTTTCTGGAAGTGCTAAATGCATATGAGCTTTTTGACAAATTTGGATCGTACAGTTTTCAACAACATAGTCGAAAACATGTCCGCCTCCGCTTCTTTCATCATCAATGTAATGTAAGTGGAAACCCGCTACACCAATACCTTGCGCATAATCTGGTGTCCAAAATCCAGCAAGCGTACCTTCTGTATTTTTAAATGAAAAGATTGGTTGTGATTTCGTCACTTCAACAAGCGGTGTATACGGTTTTTCTTGCCTTGGAACAGTTCTCGTTCTTACCTCGCGGAACGTACCGTCCATTCGAATACCGTAAAATAGGTTTTTACTAGGCATTAATTCATGTAATAAAGCTTCCACTTCTTCACGATTCATCGGACGCTCTACTGTATAACTCATTTCTTTTTCAAAAAACGTTACCGTCGCAAACGGTGTTGTTTCTTCTGGCTCAACTTTTTCTGCCGAACCGTCTGAACGTAAATGATAAAATTCGTTATCAAACGCAATCATTTCACCATCTAATTGATCAAATGTGCCGATACCGAAATCACCACGTTTCTTTAGTTCCTCAAAGCTAATCACACCATCATATATACCATCTAATAGCGCAAGCATTGTAGATGTTTGATATACTTCATTACTCGTTTTCGTTCTTTTTGCATCAATATCAATTAATTGCGCAACAGTCATCTCAACCATGCCTCCATTAGTTTAATTGGTTTGGTAATAATTTTTCACTTAATTTAATGTTGTCACGGTAATCGATTGGAATATCAATAATGACAGGGCCGTCTGCTGCTAGCGCGGATTTTAATACACTTTCTAATTCATCAGGTGCGTTAACACGAAGACCTGTCGCACCAAAGCTTTCTGCATATTTCACAATGTCAACATCACCGAACTCTGTAGCTGATGTTCTACCGTATTTCATCATTTGTTGGAACGCAACCATATCATACGTACCGTCTCTCCATACAAGATGTACGATCGGAGAATTTAAACGTACCGCTGTTTCTAATTCCATCGCTGAGAATAAGAAACCACCGTCACCTGATACTGAAACTACTTTTTTACCTGGTTCTACTAAAGTAGCAGCAATTGCCCAAGGAAGTGCAACACCTAACGTTTGCATACCGTTACTAAATAATAATCTACGTGGTTCATAAGAACGGAAACATCTTGCCATCCAAATGTAATGGGAACCGATGTCACACGTAACAGTTGTATCATCATCAATTAAGGAACGAAGTGTACGAATAACTTGAAGTGGATGCGTAACACCTTCTGACGCACGATTTGGAATTTCTGCTTGTTCTGATAATTTCGCGCGTAATTGTTCTAACACTGCTTCTGATTTCGAACTTAATACAAGTCTCGGTAATTTCTCCGCAATACTATTTACAGTTAAAGCGATATCACCAATTAATTCACGTTCTGGTTGGTAATCATGGTCGATATCCGCTTGATGGTCATCAAGATGAATAATCGTTCTGTCTCCAAGTTTATTCCAGAATTTTGGATCATACTCAATTGGGTCATAACCGATAGAAATAACAAGGTCCGCTTCTTCTAGTAAAATATCACCTGGTTGGTTACGGAATAAACCAACGCGGCCGAAGAAATGATCTTCTAATTCACGTGAAATGGCACCAGCTGCTTGATATGTTTCAACGACAGGAAGTTCTGTATCCGCAATTAATTCCCGAACAGCTTTCGTCACCTCATTTGTGCTTGCTCTCATACCGAGTAAAATAACCGGTAATTTTGCTGCTTTTATTTTGTCTACTACGTATGTAATATCATATGTGGGAGCGATTCCAAGCTGTGGCTTAGCAAGCGCACCGATAGATCCTACAGTCGTTTCCGCAGTCATAACGTCTTGCGGTAGACTTACTAAAGTAGCTCCTGGATTTGTAGAAGTTGCACTTCGGAATGCATTTGATAATGCTTCTGGCACATTATCAGGATGCTCTACTTCTACGCTATATTTTGTGATTGGTTCGAATAGTGCAGCATTATCCATAGATTGGTGCGTACGTTTTAATCGATCTGTACGTGGAACTGCACCAGCTAAAGCAACAACGGGATCACTCTCCGCATTCGCAGTAACAAGACCTGTCGCTAAATTTGATGTCCCTGGTCCTGAAGTTACAAGACATACGCCCGGTTTCCCTGTTAATCTACCAATCGCAGCTGCCATAAATGCTGCGTTTTGTTCATGACGACAAACAATTAACTCTGGTCCTCTTTCTTGCAGTACATCAAATACAGAGTCAATCTTCGCCCCTGGAATACCGAAAACATGTGTAACACCTTGTTTAATTAAACAATCGACAACAAGATCTGCTCCTTTTGTTTTTGTCTTCACGTCGTTTGCTTTTACACCTGTACTCAAACTAATCATTCCTTTATTTCATAATGTGTGTAATAAAGATTTTTAATTTCACCTAGTTAATTAACGTGGTGAAGTATCGTTTATCATTATATTACAAATGCATTATTTTTCCAACGATATGAATTTGACAGTTTTTTGACAAGCCTTAAGGAATACGCTTACAACCCTTTATTTATCCTAGAATAATATTTTTATATCTCCTCTAAAAATACACAAAAGACTTCCATTTCATCACAGTATCAAAAAAATAACAGTACCTTGCAAAGAATACTAGCAAATGATATATTTGTAAATATTGGAATACCCATTAATTGGAATAATGTTCACAATTCGTATATCGCCCTTTCAAAAAAGAGAGGATTCTCAGCTGTAATTCATCATTTTATAAAGGAAAGTGATTGTAATGAACAAAAGTGAATTTTTAAGCCAACTTAGTTCCTCCCTACGGAATATGCCTAATTCAGAAAAGGAGGATATTATCTCAGAGTACGAAACTCATTTTATCAGTGGTAAACAAGATGGAAAATCTGAAGAAGAAATTTCTAAAAAACTAGGAAACCCTAAAACGATCGCTAAAGAACTTAATGTTTCATATGCAATAAGCAATGCTGACAATAAACGAAGCTTTAAAAATATGATAACCGCACTATTTTCTGTTATGAGCTTAAGTGTTTTAAACTTTACCTTTATCATTATCGCCTTTTTCGTACTACTCTTTTTATTACCGATTCTACTAGCACTGATCATTGCCACTCCATTATTAATTATTTCACCTATTTTATTAATAGGGTTAGGGTTTTTTAAAGGGTTTCATCAAATTAGTTACTCCTATGTTTATAATGTGTTTATCGCCTTTTGCAGTGGTTTACTCATATCCGTCATATCTTACCAAATGGTAAAACATCTATACGCAACTTTAGTAAAATATTTGAAATGGAATGTAGCTATTTTACAAAGACACTACTGAATGTAAAAGGAGATTAATATGAAAAAATATACTTTATATCCACTCATGCTATTTACTCTTTTATTTCTATCAGCTTGTTCAAACAGTTCACAACCTAAGGAAGAAAACGATGTACAATCTATTAAAGATGTTACGATTAAAATTCCGGAAACTATATTCACTTCCTCAAAAAAGAATGAAACTATTAACGAAGACGAAATGAAACAAAATATAAAAACTTATTTAGATTATAGCGGAGAGTTATACGAAAACATGGTTCCACTTTCGTCAGCCATATCTGACGAGAATGCCACGGAATCCGCTCGGGAGAAATTAAAACAACTAGTAGATTTAGCGCAACAAAACGATGCGAACTTCCATAATTTTATTAGTAACAATACGATCCCTGATGATTACAAACAGCCTTCGAAGGAAATTCATGAATATATTTCATCTTCTACGGCACTTTCAATAGAACTAGAGCAAGAACTAGACAAACTCGCTGAAGATGGTAACTTATTCAAGACTGATTTTTCTTTTACAAAACACTTTGAGAAAGTTAATGGTAGGAAACAAGAAGAAATTGAAAAGTTTTTGAAGAAGAAGAACATTGAAACGGAATATTTCAAAAAATAAAAAAGACGCCCCTATACTAGGGGCGTCTTCCACTATTACGCTTGTTGTTGCGCGTTATATAATTCTTCAAGTGGCTTCATGATAATTTTATTAATGTCACCAACTAAAACGTTTAGACGTTGCTCAGTTTCCATTAACTTTGTGATTTTAGCATCTTGTTGAATGCGAACTACAACTTCTTGTGCTTGTTGGTTGTCTTCTTCAGTGATTTCTTGACCTTGCATCATTTTTTGTTGTAGGCTAAGTTGCATTGTACGGAACTCATCGAACAAGTTCTTTGAAGCAGCATCAGCTTGAACTGCCGCGTAGCTCTCTTTTAAAGTTTTGAAGTCTTCGTTTTCAGCGATTGCCTTTTGTAATTCATATGCAACATCATGAATGTTTTTTGTCATTTTATTTTTCCTCCTTTAGAAGGCTAGCACTTTTCATGCGTACTGCCTTTTAAGTACGTTTTCATACGCACCTCTTCTTACCATATCAAACTATGCAAGAGATGTGAAGAAATTTCACTTTTATTTCTATGTACTCATCTTTATTACCTAAGAAACAACAGTAACAATCCTTGCACAAGTCCGATCATTCCACCTAATAATGCCCCTAAATACGTAATCATTTTCAGTTCATTTTTTGTAATGGACAGAACTAGATCTTCTAGTCTCTCTGTTGAAAATGTAGACACTTCTTGTTGAACAATTTCCGCAAGGTGTAGATTATTTAGTATGCTCTCTACATTTTCTGTTCCCCACTTCAAGCCTTTCCTTACTATGCTTGGAACCACTTTTTCAAGTATTGTTTCTCGAACCGGCTCACATACTTGCTGAACAGACTGACTTAAAAATTTACTTACCGTTTCTTCTACTTTAACAGCTGACAGCACGGAGCTTACAATCATTTCTTTCTCTACAAATGCTTCTATTTCTTTAACATCTCTTCCTTTTACCTTTTCCCACTCTTTTTGCAGTACGTCAATTAAAATTTGCTTCGTGCCATCTTGTCCTAAAAACTTAATGACTTCTGGCTGCACACGATCTACTACACTTACATTTCCTAAAAACATCCCGACTAAGTTAAGCAGCGTTCCGCGAGAAGCGAAGAAATCATCAATCATTTTTGAAAGACGTGCTTTCCCTTCTTCACTTTCAAAAAATTGAATTCCTCGCTTTAAAATAAACGCCGAAATATTCGGAATCACACTCTCTACTTTTTCATGGACAGAATGAGGTAAAGCTTGTTCCCATGTATATGTATAATACTCCACTAAAAATGCCTCTATTTTTTCTGTAATCACACGTTCGATTTTCCCAGTTGCCTCTTCTTCTACATGCGCTACATTCCATTTTTCTAACATATGTCGTAACGACTGTTCATTCGTAATTACTTTATCTACTTCTACTTGTGTCCATTGAATTAAACTTTTTTGAAATTCTTCATTTGTTAGCTTTTTTCCGATTCCTTCGGGCGTTAACAAATGCTCGACAACCATTTTTCCTAATTGAACAGCAAGCTCATCTCGGCGCTTCGGAATTAATCCTGGCGTAAATGGGACTTGAAACTTTCCGATATAAATAGGACGATGCGGACGAAATAACATTTTTATCGCTAAATGATTCGTGTACCCTCCAATAATCGCTCCGAGCCCTGTCGTTGTTAACATATTTAACCATATATTCATTATAATCAACCTTTCGCTTCTCCAAAACTATAGCATATCATCATACGGACAAAAGTATAATGGTATAAAAACGTATTTGCAATATATAGCTTCGCCTATTATGCAAATGTTTGTAAAGGAGTGATTTCGTTGGTTCTTGGTCTTTTAACTTCTCGAATTCATTATGAGCAAACGTATTACACCGAAATCGCTAAACGCGCTCGGCTTTATCATAATGTCGTTGCCCAGTTTACGCCATTTAGTATTGATCCTAAAACAGACCTTGTTTCTGGTCTTATTTATGATACAGATACAGGAAAATGGAAAGAGCAAACATTCCCGATTCCTTCTTATATATATGATCGTTATTCTTTTCATGAGGAAACAGACTTTGAAAAAGCAAAACCAATTATTCAATCGTTACACAACCGTCCTACAACTACCTTTTTAAATAACACACTCATTGACTTAAGCGAACTACATGATTTGTTTCTCATTAATAAAAAGTTATCTCCTTATATACCAAAATTCGAAATAGCAACGATACAAAACATTTTCAAACTATTATTAAAAACAAAAGATATTATTATACGCCCTACTAATGCACATTCCAATGAAAGTTTGTACCGGGTCGCTTACAAAAATAAAACATTTTATATCGATACAATAAATGAAACATACCATACCTCTAATCAAATCAAACGGACAGATGAATTTATACGTTGGTACAAATCTAACGTACATTCAGCACGTTACATCACACATACGATGCTGCAACCACCAAATCAATTAACATACCCACTCCACATTCGAACCATTTTGCAAAAAAGTAAAGAACACACTTGGAACGTTATCGGTCAATTTATACAAACAAGCTCATTTCCGAATCAATTTTTACTTTCAACAACAGATGATTCCTCGCTGCATTCATTTTCAAAAATTAAATATGTACTATCTAGTACTGGCGTTCAACTATTACAAGACGCTTTACATGATATTATCAATGAAGTATTTCAAACATTGGATCACTCTTATACTTCCTTATTCGAACTAGAACTTTCCACCATTATGGATCAAAAAGGAGCCATTTGGCTTATGTATGTAAACACAATTCCCCCTTATGAACGTTACATTCGTCATAATGATGCATTAGCTGAAAAAATCTTTCACGGACCATTAAAGTTTAGCCGCTTTACACCGTAACGAAAGGAGGAAACCTCATTTTGAAAGAGCACATATATACATTAAATATTTCAAATGAACATCCAAATAGTATTACTTTACCTTACGTTTTTTCTATTACACCACCTATTACATCCCTATCCTTCGGCATACGTCATGTTGCAAGTGCAGATGTAAAAATTCATTATTCTTTTACTCGCGAAATTATTATTGGAAAACACATTGCCGAAAAACTTTTACTCCCTAAATCCACTACTATTCATGCCTTTACACAAAACCAAACCATTATTTTCGGACCATTAATCGGCATTTTCACAACGGGATTCAACGATGACTCACCTACTCCTTTAGGAAATCGATCCACGTCTCTCAGTGAGTTACTAACACCACCCTTTACATTACGACCGTTCGTATTCGTCTTCGGCGTTCAACATATACACTGGGAAGAAGAAACAATTGAAGGGTATTTCTTTCAAGAAGGAACATGGCGAAAGAACAAAGTCCCTTTACCAAATGTCATTTATGATCGATTACCAAACCGCCAAGCAGAAAATTATAAACCGATCGTCAGAGCAAAAAGAAAATTAGAACATGACTACGCTATCCCGTGGTTTAACCCAGGGTTTTTCAACAAATGGGAAGTTCATCAACTTCTTATGAAAGACGAGTCAATCATGCCTTTATTACCAAACACAGAAGCATTTCAACACTTCGAACAAGTAGAACGATTTCTCGGTACGTATAAATCCATTTACATGAAACCGATACACGGTAGCTTCGGAAGAAATATTCATCAGCTATTTTACTCTCAAACAGAAAATTGCTACTACTGTCGTTATCGCGAAAATGAAGAAAATAAACTAAGAAAGTATCAATCATTAGAAACACTTCTGAACCATGTATTAAAAGGACATGATTTAAAAAAATTTATCGTACAGCAAGGCATTTCGTTACTCCGCTTTGACGGGCAACCTGTCGATTTCCGTATTCATACAAATAAAAATCATTTCGGTAATTGGGTCGTCAGTGCCATCGTCGCCAAAATCGCTGGGAAAGGTAGCTTAACGACTCATGTAAATAGCGGCGGTGACACAAAATTACTGCAAGAGCTTTTTCCAGATTCCACGAAACAAGTTCAAATTGAAAACAAATTAAAACAAACAGCCTTGCAAATAAGTTATGCACTGGATGAGCAAGTAACCGGAAACATTGGCGAAATCGGTTTTGATATCGGTTTAGACACGCAGGAAAATCCATGGCTATTTGAAGCAAATTCTAAACCAGGTCGAACTGTATTCCAAGATAAAAAGTTAAAAGAGCAAAGTGAATTGACGCGCCAATTATTTTACGAATATGCCATCTACTTAACTGAACATTCTTTGCGTAATTCGAAAGAAAAAACATCTCACATCCAATCCAAGTCTTCTCCTAACACTGGAAATATTCCTTCTCCTATGATTCACTCACAAATACAAAAACAAAAACTTCCACCTAAATGATAAGGTGGAAGTTTTTGTTTACACGAGTTTTACTGCAACGTCTGTTTCCACATGACACACACCGCAATAAAAAATATGATTGCAATATTCTTGTGAATGGTTATGTGTTAAACCATCCACTTCACTTAATAATTCTTGATCCATATACGCGCTATAATCGTCTATGTAATCTACGGCCTTCCCATAATCCTGGAGTATACCTTGGCAATTTTGACAAGAATATGTTTGTGATTCTAATGCATTGCAAAGCGGGCAAATTCCCATCATGATTCCTCCATACGTTATCGTTTAAAAAATTGTACAACCTTTTCTCTTTAAATTAGAAGAGATCCTATAACCATGCATCCCTATTTAAAACAGGACTATGAAGTTGTTGCCGATTTATTTTTCATTTTACGAAGCTGCAATTTATCTCACTTTCATACATCATAAATAAGAAGCTAATGATTAACTAAAAAATAGCGGGTTACAAAGAGAGAAACCTATCTCCTATCGCTCTTAGTTTAGCCTTCTTTCTTAAAAATACAACGATTACTCTTATTTCATAATTTACGAAATCGCTAATATTTTTTACAAAATTTACAAATTATTATTTCGTATATCTTTCTAGGTAACATCCATACTATGAGTACAAACTTAATTACCGATGGATTAGCGCCAAACGGGGCGATAATCTGGTTCAACTCCAGCTAGTCCAACCAAAAAAATTTTTATAACTCTAAGGAGGATATATTCCTATGGCAAACCAAAATTCTTCAAATCAATTAGTAGTACCAGGAGCAACAGCTGCAATCGACCAAATGAAGTACGAAATCGCTCAAGAATTTGGTGTACAATTAGGAGCAGATTCTACAGCTCGTGCTAACGGTTCTGTTGGTGGCGAAATTACAAAACGTCTAGTTGCAATGGCTGAGCAAAGCCTTGGCGGATTCCACAAATAAATATATATGGCAAAAAGGTCTCAAGGCATATGCCTTGAGACCTTCCTTAATTTATTGCAACATTTGTAAAAACTTCTTCGTGCGTTCTTCTTTCGGATTTGTAAATACATCTTCTGGTGTCCCTTGTTCGACAACGACACCGCCATCCATGAAAATAACACGGTTCGCAATTTGATGAGCAAAACGCATTTCGTGCGTTACAATGACCATCGTCATACCCTCTTTAGCAAGCTCTTTCATAACCTTTAAAACTTCTTGAACTAGCTCAGGATCAAGCGCTGATGTTGGCTCATCAAATAGTAACACTTCCGGCTCCATCGCAAGCGCGCGAGCAATTCCTACGCGCTGTTGCTGTCCACCTGATAATTGGAATGGGTATAAGTCTACTTTATCCGCAAGACCAACTTTTTCAAGGAAATAGTTTGCTTTTTTCTTCGCTTCTTCTTTCCCCATCTTTTTCACTGTAACGAGCCCTTCCATTACATTTTGAAGTGCTGTTAAATGCGGGAATAAGTTATGATGTTGGAACACCATTCCTGTTTGCGTACGAAGATTGACAATATCTTTCTTCGTTACTTTTTGAGAGAAGTTAAGCTCTTTATTACCGATACGAATATTACCAGCGTTTGGCGTTTCTAATACATTGAGACAACGTAAGAATGTCGTTTTACCAGATCCAGACGGCCCAATAATAACAACAACTTCGCCCTTCTCCACTGTTAAATCTATATGCTTTAGTACGGTATTATCTCCGAAACTTTTTTGTAAATGCTGAATTGAAATCATAAAAACAAAAACTCCTTTTGTGAAAGGATTATTTTAACGTGTAGCGTTCTGAACGTTTTTCTAACATCTGTTGTACGATTGATAATAAGAAACAAATAACCCAATAAATAAGACCTGCTTCAAAATAAACAATTAAAAACTCGTAATTCATTGCCGCAATTTCCTGTGCTTTTCGGAACATTTCTGTTACTAAAATTAATGATGCTAATGAAGTATCTTTCACTAAGCTAATAAATGTATTCGAAAGCGGCGGAATGGATACGCGCGTTGCTTGTGGTAAAATAACGCGTTTTAATGCTTGCGGGTATGTCATCCCAATTGTGTAAGCTGCTTCCCACTGTCCTTTCGGAATGGACAGGATAGAAGCACGAATAATTTCAGATGCATACGCACCAACATTTAATGAAAATCCAACAACTGCTGCTGTATATGGCTCAACTTCAATATTAAGAGTTGGAAGACCATAGAAAATAATAAATAATTGTACAAGAAGTGGCGTTCCGCGAATGATAGATACATAGATACGAGCAATCCATTGTAAAATACGACTACCAGAAATACGTGCGAGCGCTGTTAACGTTGCCAGTATAATCCCGATAATAAATGTAATAAGCGTTAATGGAATTGTTGTAAAAACAGCTTCCTTCAGCATAGGCATGAAGGAAGTCTGCATAATATCTATCCAAGTAGACAATCGATCTGAAACTAATGCACTACTTAGATACATTTTCACCGAACCATTTTTTCGTTATTTTGTCATACGTACCGTCTTTTTTCATATCTTCTAACGCTTTATCTACTTCTTGTACAAGCTTATCGCTACCTTTACGGAATAAGAATCCACTTTCTGAAGCTTCTTTTTCTGTATCTACAATTTTAATTTTTGCATCTTTTTTCGTTTCTAAATAGTTTAACACTGATAATTTATCATTAATTGTGAAATCAACGCGACCAGAACTTAATAATTCTGCTGCTTGGCTGAATCCTTCTACACCAACGATTTCCGCACCATTTTTCTTAGCGATATCTGCATAGTTACTTGTTAAAGATTGTGCTCCTTTTAATCCTTTTACATCAGCAAATGTAGCAGGTTTATCTTTATCTTTTGCAATAACTAATGCCGCTGAAGATGAAACATACGGTTTAGAGAAGTCATATTTCTTTTGACGGTCTTCACGAATACCAACTTCGTTTGCAACCATATCGAAACGTTTTGCATCTAAACCAGCAAGTAAGCTATCCCATTGTGTTTCTTTAAATACAGGCTTTACACCTAAACGTTTTGCAACTTCTTCTGCTAATTCAACATCGAATCCAGTTAATTTATTGCTTGAATCGTGGAACGTAAATGGTGGATATGTACCTTCTGTACCAATTACAAGTTCACCGCTTTGTTTAATCTTTTGTAACGCGTCTTGACTAGCTGTATCTTTTTTCTCTTCTTTACCGCAGCCGGCTACAATCCCGATCGCTAATGTAGTTACTGCAAGCACTGAAAATAATTTTTTCATAATGGTAATCCTCCAAGTATTCTGATAGGAATTTAAAAACTATATTGATTGTATGCAATCTTGAACAATTTTTCAATGAAAATGTTCTTATTTAGTTTATCCTTTTTCTTCATAATCAAACAAAATGGAAAAATAACGCTACATACAAAAAATAAGTAACATTTTTTAATATAGCATTTATTGTAGGAAAGGTAAAATAATACTTCTTATTTAACCCATTGTGATTTATCGAAGAACCGATATGTTCACCAATACAAAAAGAACTTGCGAAAATCGCAAGTTCTTCTCTATTAAGCACTTTGATTACCTTCCATTTGCGTTTTATACATATCATAATAACGCCCGCGCTTTTTCATTAGTTCATCATGAGAGCCTTTTTCCAAGATTGTTCCTCTATCGAGTACAATAATTTGATCTGCGCTTTTAATTGTTGAAAGACGGTGCGCGATAATAAATGTCGTTCTACCTTTTTTCACAACTTCCAGCGCTTGTTGAATCATCGCCTCTGTTTCTGTATCAATACTAGACGTTGCTTCATCTAAAATTAAAATGGCTGGGTCAAAAGCGAGCGCCCTAGCAAACGATATAAGCTGACGCTCTCCAGTGGAAAGCGTACTTCCCTTTTCTGTAATTTCTTCATTTATATTGTTTGCAAATTTTTCAGCACCAACATCACGCAATGCTTTTACGATACGCTCGTTTGAAATTTTTTCGTTCTCTAAACTTACATTAGATGCAACGGTTCCGCTAAATAAAAATGGATCTTGTAATACAATCCCCATATGCTCACGAATGGCTTGTTTTGGCATCTCTTTTATATCGTGCCCATCAATCGTAAGCTTCCCCTTTTCAAACTCATAAAACTGAAAGAGTACATTCATAATCGAACTTTTCCCCGATCCTGTATGACCGACAAGTGCGACCGTCTCCCCTTGTTTCGCTTCAAATGAAATATTTTTTAACACTTCATCTTTTCCATTATAAGAAAACGACACATTATCAAACTTCACATTTCCTTGTAAACGAGACATACGTTCTTCTTCTACTGCCTCTCCCTTTTCCTCTAACAATTCAAAAACACGCTCGGATGCAACGCGCGCTTGTTCCAAGTTCGCAAGCTGATTCACCATATTCGTAATTGGCGAAAACAGTCTCGTTAAATAATCGACGAACGCGTACAGTACCCCAAGTGAAATAATACCTGTAGCACTTAATGATGCACCGCCGAAATACCAAATCACACCTGTGAAAGCAATATTTCTTAATACAGATACTAAATTATGCGAAGTTGCTGCATTTAAATTTAAAATTTTATTTTGATATTTAAAGTAATCGCCATTTAATTCTTCAAACTCTTTTTTCGTTTCACGTTCTTGACGGAACGCTTGAATAATTGGCATACCTTGAATTGATTCGTTCACTGTTCCGTTAATATCAGATAAACGGGAACGCATTTTATGATTATAGACGGACGCATACTTTCTATAAAGAATCGCCCAAACAATTAAAATCGGGATAATTAATAAACATAACGACGCAAGCTTCACATCAAGTAAAAATAGCGCTGCAAAAATCCCGATAATGTAAATAATACTCGAAACGAATGTGGCCAACACCGTTACATACAAATCACGAATGGCCTCTGTATCATTCGTTACGCGCGAAACAATTTTCCCTGCCGGTAAATGATCAAAGTAACGAATCGGCAACGTTTGAATATGAGAGAAAACGTCTTCCCTCATAATTTGAATAATTTTGTTCGCTGCTTTCTGCAAGAAGAACTGCTTTCCATATGCAAACAATGATACGACTACTAATAAAGCAAAATAGCCACCACCAAGTAATAATAGACGGTTTATTTCTGGCTTATAAAACGCAAACACTTCTTCCTTCGTTAATGCTTTCGCTTTATACACCTGCACTGCCTTACCATTTTTAACGGTAATCATATCACCTTTTACAGTACGTGACCCTTCAATATTCACTTTATTTGGTACAAAGTAGTATTGAAAACCGACTTGCATCACGCGCACTTCTTTTCCTTTTGTCTCACCTTTTTCAAAACGATCACTTCGCTTATAAAAAGCGCCATTATACGAAACAGCCTCTTCACTCTTTTCTGTTTCATACCAAGGTTTCTCTATCCCAACGATATGATCGTCAATCATCGTTTTAGCGACGAAAGGACCAGCAAGCTCTGCAATGACGAAAATAAATAGCATTAGCATCGCTGCAAAAATCGTCCCTTTCACTTTCATCGCATATTGAAACAATCGTTTTGAAACGCTCATATTTTCACCCCACTATCCGCACTTTCACTTTCCCCTTGTTGTCTTTCAAATTGCTCAGCATACCAGCCATTATTTCGAAGAAGCTGATCATGCGTACCCTCTTCCATTACTTCACCTTCATCCATAACGAGAATCCAATCCGCATGCTGCACTGCAGATAAACGGTGCGTCGTAATAATCGTCGTCTTTCCGCTTCTTTCCGTTCTTATATTTTCAATAATGGCTGCTTCCGTACGAGCATCAACAGCTGATAAAGAATCGTCCAAAATTAAAATTTCTGGATTTTGAATAACAGCTCGCGCAATCGAAATCCTTTGTTTTTGCCCTCCTGATAAAGAAACACCCTTTTCTCCAACGAGCGTTTCTAATCCTTCTGGTAAAAACTCTAAATCCTTTTTAAATGCTGCAATTTCAATCGCCTTCTGTAGTTCTTCTTCCGTCGCTTCCCTATTCCCGAATAAAATATTTTCTCTCGCTGTTTTTGAGAATAAAATATGTTCCTGCGGTACATATCCAATCCATCCCAGTACATTTTCATTCGTCATTTTATCTAATGTCACATCAGAGACTGCAATATCCCCATCTCCAAGTGGATATTGACGAAGAAGCTGACGTACAAGCGTCGTTTTTCCGCTTCCTGTTTTTCCAACAACCCCAAGCGTTTCCCCTTGTTTTAATGTAAACGAAACCTTTTTTAAATTTGTTTCAGTTGATGAAGGATATGAAAAGGTAACGTCATCAAACTGAATATAATCCGGCTCTTGTACAAGCTTTGGATTTTTCGGATCCTTTACATCTGGTTCATACGCTAACGTTTCATTTACACGGTCTAATGAAGCATTTCCTCTTTGCATAACATTAATTAATTCACCAATTGCAAACATCGGCCAAATCATCATCCCTAAATACACGTTGAAAGAAACGAGTTCCCCAAGCGTCACCTTTGATTGAAATACAAGATACGCACCATACACTAAACCGATTAAGTAGCTAAGTCCGACAAGCATTTTCACAGTTGGTTGGAATAATGCATCGATTCTTGCTACCTTCATATTCTTTTCGTAGACGTCATCTCCTAAATGATGGAATCTTTCCTGATCTGCGTTCTCTTGTACATACGCACGAATAACGCGCACGCCAGCAATCGATTCTAGTACTTTATCGTTCATATCACCGAACGCATCTTGCGCAACTGTAAATCTTTCATGCAATTTCTTTCCATATATATTCATCGCATATGCCATAATCGGAAGCGGTATAAGTGCCGCAAATGTAAGCTCCCAACTAATTGTAAATCCCATCATAAAGACAATTGTAAGCATATATAAACTCGAATCTACGAGCGTTAATATACCAAAACCAGCTGTCATAGCGATTGCTTTTAAATCGTTTGTCGCTCTCGCCATTAAATCGCCAGTACGATTTTTTTGATAAAACGTCGGTGTCATTTTAAGTAAATGCCCCATAAATTTAGAGCGCATCGTCTTCTCCAGTACGAATGCACCACCAAACAATTGATGTTGCCAAACGAAAGTGAGACCATATCCAACTATCGTGACCCCTATTAAAATAAGAATAGACTGTATAATTGCTTCGTTCGATAACGTTCCTGTTTTTATATTATCAATCGTAACCCCTAACACTTTCGGGGGAATGACTTCAACTATATTCACAATTAAAAGAGCCCCAATGGCGATACTATATCTCTTCCAATGCTCCCTAAAAAACCATTTTAACTTTAGTAATACTGACAACAATGTAACCTCTCCCTTCTCGTTCTCGTTTACCTCTCATTTCGTTATCCGCTATCTAAACCCATCACATTTACATTTCGTAAGCCATACAGTCTCATCACATTTTTCCACCTTCCCAAATTTTGTTTAGTAATATGGAAAATAAACAAAAAAAAGCATACCGTCGCTTGACGATATGCACAAAAATGCATAAAAGCGTACGTTACGATATACGCAACGTACGCTTTTTATAAGACAAAGATGCCTTATATGTCCGAACGGGTTGCGTAATGATATGAATGTTTTCTGCCATTTAACAGAGCTAAACTCATTACATTTACGATTACAATCATTACGCACACCCCTTTCATTTATTTTCCATTTATAATCTTACAACTTTATTGAGTATTCTGTCAATTGTTTTTTTACACATTGAATAAAAATATATCATACATCATTTTGAAATAAGAGAATGTTCTGCAAGAAAGGGCATACAAAATAAAAAAGGAATAAGAAATCGTTTTCACAAACATTTCATTTGAAAAATGTTATCAAACCCCCTACAATCACCTTATACTCACTCTTACAAGTTGCTATTTTAGGAGGACTAATCATGACAACTAGCAATACGTACAAATTTTATTTAAACGGAGAATGGAGAGAAAGCTCTTCAGGAGAAACAATTGAAATTCCATCTCCATACTTACACGAAGTAATTGGACAAGTACAAGCAATTACTCGCGGAGAAGTAGATGAAGCAATTGCATCTGCAAAAGAAGCTCAAAAATCATGGGCGGAAGCTTCTCTACAAGATCGCGCAAAATATTTATATAAATGGGCTGATGAGCTCGTAAATATGCAAGATGAAATTGCCGATATCATTATGAAAGAAGTCGGTAAAGGATATAAAGATGCGAAGAAAGAAGTTGTTCGTACAGCTGACTTCATTCGTTACACGATCGAAGAAGCTCTACATATGCACGGAGAAAGCATGATGGGCGATAGCTTCCCGGGCGGTACAAAATCTAAACTTGCGATTATCCAACGCGCACCACTTGGTGTCGTATTAGCAATCGCACCATTTAACTACCCAGTAAACTTATCTGCTGCAAAACTGGCACCAGCATTAATTATGGGTAACGCTGTTATTTTCAAACCTGCAACTCAAGGTGCAATTAGCGGTATTAAAATGGTTGAAGCACTTCATAAAGCTGGCCTTCCAAAAGGTCTTGTGAACGTAGCTACAGGACGCGGTTCTGTAATTGGTGACTACTTAGTAGAACACGAAGGCATCAATATGGTATCGTTCACAGGTGGTACAAACACAGGTAAACATTTAGCGAAAAAAGCTGCAATGATTCCACTTGTATTAGAACTTGGTGGTAAAGACCCTGGTATCGTTCGTGAAGATTCTGACTTGCAAGATGCTGCAAACCATATCGTAAGCGGTGCGTTCTCTTACTCTGGTCAACGTTGTACAGCTATTAAACGTGTCCTTGTACACGAAAACGTAGCGGACGAGCTTGTTGGCTTATTACAAGAGCAAGTAGCTAAATTATCAGTTGGATCTCCAGAACAAGACAGCACAATCGTTCCATTAATCGACGATAAGTCTGCTGACTTCGTTCAAGGTTTAGTTGACGACGCTGTAGAAAAAGGTGCTACGATCGTTATCGGTAACAAACGTGAGCGCAACTTAATTTACCCAACATTAATCGACCACGTAACAGAAGAAATGAAAGTTGCTTGGGAAGAGCCATTTGGTCCAATCCTTCCAATCATCCGTGTTTCTTCAGATGAACAAGCAATTGAAATTGCTAACAAATCAGAGTTCGGTCTGCAAGCGAGTGTCTTCACAAAAGACATTAACAAAGCATTTGCAATTGCTAACAAAATCGAAACTGGTTCTGTTCAAATTAACGGACGCACAGAGCGCGGCCCTGACCACTTCCCATTCATCGGTGTAAAAGGTTCAGGTATGGGCGCACAAGGTATTCGTAAGAGCCTTGAGTCTATGACACGTGAAAAAGTAACTGTATTAAACTTAGTTTAATCTTATATGTAGAAGCTGATCTAGTTTTAGATCAGCTTCTTTTTATATACATGCTTCAAAAAAACGGGGTATTTCGTTCTACTTCTGATTTGGTTTTCCAAATCGAACTAACACATGCCATAATAATTTCAATTCCTGAAGCACTTCTTGATAAGTTCCACGATCACTCCAAGATAATGGATTGCGTTTCAAATCCACTACAGCAGAGCCAATTATATTTGCATCGATACAATTATTCCGTGCAATGCGTCTTGCTAAAGATGGCATTTTTGAACCTCTAAAATTCATTGGAACTTCGTCTACCATAAGTACAAAGCCCATGTGCCAATACAAATCAATAGAATACTTCAGGCAAATTTCTTCTAAAGTTCTTCCTACATCCGTACCCTTAAATGAAGGATTTGCAACAAGCGCTTCCACGTCTTCTTTAAGAGAAATATCTCCATGAACTTGTGCTTCAATATAATGATTAAGATTACGGGCTGGCTCTTTGTCTGCTGAATCTATTAACGGCCTTTCCAAATTAACCAGTAAATGATTAATTAATGTTGTTGGAGTCAAATTCCCTTCACCAATTGCAAAATCTCTTACAAATGCCTCTTCCAAAAGAGCAGCTAAAATCATATCAAACTCTTCATAAGTTCCCTTTTCTTTTGGGTCTTGATGCGAATCTAAATACGTATATGTAGAACGATAAGAAACCTTTGGAGATAAGAGAAAATAACACGATCCAAAACGCGGAGCAGGCCCATCTGGGTGTAACATCAAATTTAACGCTCCATACTTTGGTCGTTGGTTATTCGTTACTCCCTCCAATTGATATGCCCCTCCAAATATTCTCTTTTCCCAAAGATCACGCTCACCACCAGGGTAAGCAGATACACTTCCATTAGACAACAATGTTTCAAACTGACTTTTATAGATTCCTTGCTCAAACAATGCTTCGGCAACATTTTTCATATTCGAATCTAGTCTATCTGGATGAAAGTGTAAAGCAATCCTTGCATGAGACTTTAAATTAGCGACAGCTTCTTCAAATATTTCATCTGTAATATTAGACATGTTAAGTATATGATTAATTGTTGCTTTAGCCCCACGTTTTTCGTTCTCTGCATATTTTGAAATATACTCTAAAGCAAATAATTGAGACCTTGATAATTCCATAATCAAATCCCCCTTTAATTGAAATGACCTTAATTCTTTCAATTAAAGGTGCATTTTTTCCTTCTTATGCAACTAACCTGATTTATTGAACAAAAAGTACTTTAACAAAGCCTAGCTATAGCTACGAGCATTTTTTATAGGTAAATTCACACATTCTACAGAAATTTGATACCCTAGCCAACATTCAGCAATATGTTCAAATGATACAGCAGAGCCTGTCGTAAAAAAGCGATGCTTCGGATTCAGATTGTCAGACAGAATTCCTTTGTGCTGTAAAATTGTGCTTAACTCTATCGCAGTTTCTTCTGCAGAACTAATAATGGTTACACCTTCTCCTAGTTCCTTTTTTATATAGGACTCTAAAAGTGGATAATGCGTACACCCAAGAATTAATGTATCTATATCTTCTTTCGTTAATGGAAGTAAAGCTTGTTTCACTTGCTGCGTTACATATGCTATATCTTCTAATTGATTTTCTACAACTGTAGCTAAAGTCGGACACGCGTGACTATGCACTTCCAAATATGTATCAAGCTCGTGTAATGCTTTTTCGTACATATTAGACTGTATTGTACCTACAGTTCCAATTACTCCGATTTCCCCTTTCTTTGTCACTTTAATTGCCGCCCTTGCTCCCGGATGTATAACGCCAATAACCGGAATGGACAGTGCTTCTTGCAGTGCAGTCAATGCAGCTGCTGCACCAGTATTACATGCTACAACCAGAGCTTTTAGTGGAAATTGCTTGAGGAATTCAACCATTTCAAATATGAAAGATTGTACCTCCTCTACACTTCTTGGCCCATACGGACAACGCTTATTATCACCAATATAATAAATGCTCTCTTTCGGCAATTGTCTTATAATTTCACTCGCAACTGTTAATCCCCCAACTCCCGAATCTAGCACACCTATTACGGAATTTTTATGACCTGTAGACATATACTTCATCCCCTTCTCAACCTTCTAGCTCTCATAATATTTATTATATTATGAAAGTTCGATATTACATAATAATCCCTTTCCCTTTTAATCACAAACTCTTCTCTATAATCTGATTATTACTATATCCATTGACGTATAAAAATTCATTTGTTACTCTTAAATACGTTAATTTAATATTTAAATCCTCATTCGTATCTCGGTGAGGTAGAGGTTGCAATCATTAAGAGTATCATTTCAGGAGATGTAGTGGCATTGATGAAGGAATGAGAAAGGAATGGTTGCCGAAGTAAGTCGTGTCCACCATGCACGCTTGCTGGGTCTGCATTTAATAAGTGCAGAACTGTCACAAACGTTTCGTTTGTGGAGAGCTATCGAGAGGTATGTCGTGGGTTTCTTATAAGATAGAAAGCATGTAGCGGCAAATTACGTGCTTTTTTTGTTTTGTTTGGGACTTCTCTTCTCTACTAAGAAGACATACATATCTCCTCGCTTGACTTGGTTATACTAACTTTGGAGGTATTTTCTATGCAACAAAAAAAATGGGGCTTTTGGGTACTAACAGCTTTCGTTGTCGGTAACATGGTTGGCGCTGGGATTTTCATGGTGCCAAGTACGTTGGCACAAACAGCAAGCCCTCTCGGTGTTACTTTAGCTTGGTTAACAACAGGGTTTGGTGTTTTAATGCTAGCTCTTGTTTTCGGTAATTTAGCAATTCGTCGTCCTGACTTAACGACAGGACCACAAAGTCATGCATATGCTTTATTCTCATCACCAAAAAAGAAAAAAATGGCTGGTTTCAGTATGGTATGGGGATATTGGGTTGCAAACTGGGCAAGTAACGTTGCCATTATTACATCTTTTGCGGGATATTTATCACTCTTCTTCCCAATCATGAAAGATACACGACTACTATTTTCAATCGGTTCTTTCAACATAGAAGTCGGAAAACTAATTACATTTACTATTTGTTCCATCTTACTATGGGGAACTCATATTATATTAACAAACGGTGTAAGCGGAGCTGGAAAACTAAACTTCTTAGCAACAACAACGAAAGTAACTGGATTCCTTTTATTCATCGTCGTTACTTTATTTGCATTTGAAGCTTCTAAGTTCGGACAATGGTACACACCAATGATCGATAAATCAGGTGTATCACACGGTCTTCTTTCACAAGTAAACTTAGCTGCTCTTACAACACTTTGGGCATTTATCGGCATTGAATCAGCCGTTCTTTTATCCAACCGTGCTACCTCTCCGAAAACAGTAAAACGTGCAACAGTTGCAGGATTATTAATTACAGTTGCCATTTACTTAGGAATTACGATTTTAACAATGGGTGTACTTCACGTTGATAAATTACAAGCTTCTGAACGTCCATTAGCAGATGCATTAAATGCTGCAATGGGTCATGGCGGCGGGAAACTTATGGCATTACTTGCTCTTACTTCCCTATTCGGTTCCATCTTAGGCTGGATTTTATTAAGCTCAGAAGTGCCTTATCAAGCAGCAAAAGAAGGTTTCTTCCCTTCCTTCTTTGCAAAAACAAATAAAAAAGGAAGTCCAATTTACTCATTACGACTAACAAACATTATGTCGCAAGTGTTCTTATTCTCAACATTATCAGGAACCATTGCGGAAGCTTATACATTCGTTATTACCGTCTCGACTTTAGCTTATCTCATTCCATATCTCGTTTCGCCAATCTTCCAATTAAAACTAGTTGCAACTGGTGAAACGTATAAAAATGAAATGGGTTCGAGAATTATGGATGGCATAGTCGCCGTTATCGCACTTTGCTATGCATTATGGGTTATTAAAACAGGTGCATCCGATATAAAAACGTTCCTTCTCGGAATTGGTTTATTCATAATCGGTTTTGCCTTCTATCCATTAATGAATCGTGATGAGAAAAAAAACAACGAAAAGAAAAACGAGCAAGTTGCATAACGCAATTTGCTCGTTTTTTCTTTTATAAAACATATATAATAGAACAAAGAGGTGAAAAACATGTCAATCGAATCATTATGGAGCAGTCGCTTCCAACAACATATTCAAAATATCATTACATACTTTGCACGTATGATTAACGGTTTACTATATAGCTTTATCTTCGTCTCCTGTATAGGTGCTTACTATTACGCAAAGTTTCTTAAGACAGCTCCTTCTAAAGAAGTATCCTTATTGCTCATTACAATCGTCCTAACCGTGGTTATATCGAGATGTCCCATACGTACATTTATTCAAAAACCAGACGCAGTTTATTTACTAGCACTAGAAGAGAAGTTAACTTCTTATTTCAAAAAGTCTCTTCTATATAATTACATCACTCAGCTGTTCCCATTATTATTTACGTTCCTTATTCTCGTTCCACTTGCTATGCAAGCATTGCAAGTAACTGTACCTTTCTTATGTACAATCTTTATCGTTTTAATGATCACGAAAGCTTGGAATATATACACACATTGGATGTGGCGTGATAGTTATGAAAAAAATATATGGCTTATCACTCGTCTCATTTGTAACGCACTCATTATTTACATGCTGTTTTATACAGCAAATGTAATCGTATTAGGCGGATTACTTTTACTTCTCGCTTTCCTATTTCTATATACAAAAAAACAACCGACAAAACGAATACCGTGGGACTACATAATCGAGCAAGAAGAAAAAATGGACATACGCTTTTATCAATTTGCGAGCATCTTCACCGATGTACCGCAACTAAAAAAACAAGTAAACAGCAGAAAATGGCTTACGAATTGGATTGAACCTTTATTACATAAAAAACGAGCAACTTTCTTCTATTTACATACACTAGCATTTTTACGTGGGAATGATTATTTCGGTATATATATTCGCTTAGGGTTAATCGGTGCCTTCGCCTTATATTTTGTTCCAAATATATATGTAAAAGGTGCTATCGCTTATATCGTCCTATATATGATTTCTATGCAGCTTCGCTCTCTGTGGAAATATTTTTCGGGAAATATTATTGTAGCATTATATCCGATTGGTACTGAAGAAAGAATGAAGCAATTTCTTAGTTTAATTTTCATGTTAATAAGTATTCAATTAATTGTTTTTTCAACTGTTGTACTCATTGCTACAGGACAATTACTACATAGTCTTATCATTATGATTGCCGGGTTACTCTGGATCAGATTTATTATTGTACCAAAAACGAAGAAACGGATTTCCTCGTTTTAACACAAAAGAGGCTGTATACAACAGCCTCTTTTCTCATCCTAAAATTTCTTATCACTTTTCATAGTCATTTTTCATATAGTGAAAATGACTATACCATTCCAATCCATACGTTAAACAATGATTTCACACATAAAAATAAAAAAGATGGGAGCCCTATTCTATTATGAACAACACTCCACCTTCAACGCCCCAAATTTAGCTGACGTTGATCCGTTTTAATAATTATGTAAAAAGCGATCCTAGTTCGTTCGCTTTTTATATAATTTATCCAATCTGAGAAACATTCCGTTCATCCTGATACTTCTCTTTCCCTATCGCCTTCATAAATAATAAAATACTGCTCATACCAACGATAAAGTACAGAGCACTCATGCCCCAAGATGCAAGAAATGATCCTAGCATAATACCTAATGCCCCATTCATTTTTGCAAATTGAAAGACCATCCCGTTAATCGCCATATAAGAACCTCTCGCCTCGTTTGGCACCATATCTGCCATAATAGATTGACGCACTGGCACATACATCATCTCGCCTACCGTTTGGAAAAGCCCTGCCATTAATAAAATCCATAAACTATTGCTCGTTCCGAGTATTGTAAATCCAATTGTATAAATGAATAAGCCTATATATAATATTTTCAAATCGTTAAAGCTTTTCAGCATTTTAATAAGAAGTGCTGAACATAACACAACTAAAATTGTATTCTCTGCAGAAATCCAGCTCAGCATGCGAATTCCTGTTAAATCAAACGTGAAACCATTACCGAAGAAAAAGTGAACCGTTTCAAATTCCTTCTGCAAGCGAACGCCTAAATAATTATTAATTTGAAACTCTAACGATAGTGTACATATACTCGCTACACAAAAAACTAAAAATGCCCTGTCTTTCATCACAACTTTATAACTATCTGCCATATCTTTTAACACACTTTTCTTTTCTACTGTTTTTCGTGCTACATACACTTCTTCCATATATACAGCCATCACATATAAAGTAATAACTGCAACAAGCGTTAACACGATAAACAGTTGTAATCTATAGTTCTCAAATAGTAATCCGCCAAATATTGCTCCAATCGCAATCGATAAATTAATAGCCCAGTAATTAATGCTGTACATCACTTTTCGATTTTCAGGCGTACTCACATCAATTAACATTGCCTCTGTCGCCGGATTCATAAGTCCAGATCCTAAACTATTCATTAACATAAACACAAATGTTAACCACGGGGAATCTACATAATCTGAGATTGCAATCCCCATACAAGCAATGGAAACGACTTGTATACTTTGGCCGATAATCATCACTTTTTTACGACCGAGCCGATCCCCAACATACCCTCCATATAAACCAATAATTAATGAAGCTAACACATTGATTAGCAATAAAGCACCAGCAAGCGCACTACCTAACTTGATTGAAAAGTAAATCGCCATAAATGGAAAAATCATTGTGGACACAGTACGTGTTAAAAACGAAGTTATAATTCTAATTTTTATATTTCGATGCATACTCCAAAATCCCATTGTTTCCCCCTCCTTATGCTTACTTATTTTACTTTGAAAAAGAGGAAGAAAAAGGTTAGAATATTCTAAAGAGTTTCCCCTTTTATGAAAGAAGGTAGTGTATACGCATGAAGATTATGGACTATTACATTCGTTTAAGATTACATGCACAAGATCAACAACATATACGAAATAGCTTACAAGAATTAGCGGATATTTTATATTGCAGTACGAAAAACGTAAAAATTTTATTAAGGAAAATGAGTGAAGAACAATTCATTCGCTGGACTCCAGGGAGAGGTCGTGGGAATAAAACAGAAATTATATTTATACATAGTTTCATAGAAGCAGTTGAATCCTATACAGATGAACTATTGGCACAAGAAAAATTAAAGGATGTCTTTCTCCTTTTAAAGGAGCCCCTGCCTTCTACACTTCATAAAAACATTGAAGGTAAACTCCATCATCATTTTGGCTATGAACCTTCAAATGATATGTACGACATTTTAAAAATTCCAATATCAAGAAAAGTAATGCCGCTGGATCCCGCTTTTGCGGCTGTTACAACAGAGAGCCATCTTACGAGTCAAATTTTTGATACATTAGTCGTTTATAACGATATTACCGAAAAAATGGAACCGCACATTGCACATACGTGGGAATTAAGTGAAGACGGGCTTACATGGACGTTCTATTTACGAAAAGATGTACATTTTCATAACGAAACAGTTTTAACTTCTAAAGATGTTCAATTTTCATTTGAAAGATTAAAGCAAGTTCACTCTCCTTTCGAATGGTTAACAGAAGAGATTGTTCAAATTGAAACACCATCACCACTGCAAATTCGATTCCATTTAGCAAAACCCAACCTTTTTTTCTTACATTACGTGAGTTCCATGCAACTAGCAATTTTACCGCTTGATGCGAGTATTCAAAATCACCACTACATCGGTACTGGACCTTTCAAACTTGCTCATTACTCTGAAGATAATATCGTACTCGAAGCATTCATCCATTATTTTAAAGAGCGTGCATTATTAGACCGTATTGAATTTTGGGGTATTCCTGATCATGTGCAAGTAGATTCTGACTATGAGCTGCCAAATGAAGAGGAAGATGACAGACACGACATACAAATAGAAGAAATAGGCTGCGTTTATGCTGGGTTCAACTTTACAAAATCTGGTCCACATCATGACATTTATTTTCGTAAAGCTTGGAGAGAAATATATGATGTTGAAACGATACTTCGTAACATAGAAGGCAGACGAACAATTGCTGCTTCGAGCTTTTTCCCTGAAAAAAGTCGCCAAGCCCAGAAGAGATCTTCCTCTTTAGAAAAGGCGAAAGAATATTTGAAAAAGAGCACCTATAATGGAGAGACGATACATATTTATTTCTTCGCATTTAAAGATAGTGCAAATGATGCAGATTTCCTAAAAGAGCATTGTGAACGTTTAGGTATACAAGTAGAACTCCACCCATTTCTCGTTTCAGACTATATGGATCGTACTATCGATCAACATGCCGATATTATTTTAATGGGAGAAGTGTTTGCTACCGATCATGAAATTGCATTCTTAAATGTATTTAAAAATAAAAGTTGCTTCGTAAGCCGGTTCATGGACCCACACTATGAAAAACAAATTAACTGTTTGCTAGATACATTTTTACTAGAAGAAAATAAAGAAAAACGTTATGAACTCATGTATGAGATCGAAGAATTTTTACAAACAGAACACATCATTTTATTTAACTATCACGTTTTAAAAAGAAAAACATATCCCTCTGCTTTAAAAAATGTAACAATTGATTCATTCGGTTGGGCGAATTTTGCGAAGTTATGGATACAGCCATCCACGTATTAAAATGCGAGTCATTATAAAAGGAGAGAAACCATGAAACGCACCCTAGAAAAAAGACTTTCCTATCTATACACAGGTGAGTTATTTTCAGTCATTACTTTTATTTTCACAAGTTACTTACTTAATTATGCTTATCCTACGTTACATTTATATTCCCTATATTCTTTTTGGGTCTCATTTCTTCTTTTAGAGTTTATCTTATTACAAGGAATAATTTACTGGTACGTAAAGTGGAAACGACTAAAAAAAGAGAAAACATCTGTTACGCCTATTAGGATGATTCAATATTTAAAAATACTTAAAAAGATAAATATTGCATTAATTATCACAGGATTTATTACGTTTACTATTGATTTTGTAATTTGGTATCCTTACTTACCTTTAGGTGGGCTATCATTCACTCTATTTATTTATATTTTTGCATTACTTGAGTACATTAACTATTATCATACTCAACTTTCATACGATAACATCTCTGATATTAAACATTTAATCCAATCAAAAAAACTAAAGCAGTCCTGTATAAGTAAAGATTTTCAACGTATTTCATAAAAGAGAAGGTACTACATCCTTAGTAGTACCTTCTTCATATACAGATATAAAATATTATTTAATTACTTCATCTAAGTGATCTTTCAAGTTTAATAAAAACTGCTCAATATCCGGATTCTTCACCACATCATAACAAGCAAAACTCTTTAACGGACTCATCCCAAGAAACTTCTGCACGCGGTGTAAATGACTAAGCGTTGATTCTAGACTTTCCCCTTCAAAGAACTTCGTCTTATCTCCAAATGAATTTTCAGGTGCATTCCAAGTTGTAGAGAACATATACTCTTTCTCTGTTAATAAACCACCTGTTCCATATTCATCTGCACCTTTAAAGAACAAACCGTATTCATACACTTCATCCATATACGTTTTAAATAATCCTGGAACACTAAACCAATAAATCGGTGTTTGATAAATCACAACATCAGCCCATAAAAATTTATCTTGTTCTTCTTTTATATTGTATCCATCTTGAATCGTTGTTGTTTTCACATGATGGCTCTCGCTTAATACAGTAACCATATAATCTACTAACGTTTTATTTAATCGTCCTTCCTTTGTACCGTATTTTTCATGTCCATTTATAATAAATATATTTTTCATCGCTTTTCTCTCCCCTATATGATCTACTCTTCAGCTATTAAGCCGAGTTGCTGCTGTAGTGTAAGATTATCTTCTAAATGCCAATCTTCCGTTATCTTTCCGTCTTTTACATGTAAAATATCAATGGCAAAAAAATTGATTTTCTTACCATTATGCGTTCCTGTAAAAGAAAGACGGGCTGTTACTTTATCACCAACAACTAATAAATCTTCAATCTCGCAATGTATATTAGGAACGACTTTACGAAAATTTTGCGCTGCAAACTTTAACCCTTCAATGCCTTGTGGTCGCCCTTTCGGCAATGTATTATCAAAAAAATTTTCAGTAACAGTCTGCGGAATAAGTTCCTCCTTACCTGTATCCCAAAATGCATAAAAACGCTGCGCTGCATGAACCATTTCGGTCGCTTCCATTTTACTTAGTGAAGGATCGATTGTCATTGTTTTTGCCTTTGGCATTTCTTTTAATAACTGAACTTCAGTTTTTTCTTCTACACCACATGCTACAAGCACAATACAAATAACAAACAAACTAAGAAATCCAAATAACCTTTTTATCCCCATGGAAATCACCACCTCCTTATATAAATCCTTTGTGTTTCGTATTGCTATTGTATATGCATTAACTTCCTTTACGGAAGTAGTGATATTTTTTTCATATAGTTACCAAAATTATAGTTTTGTGATACTATAAAGCAAATTCATACAAAAAAATTTTATGGAGGCTAGTTCCATGAACAATATAGATCCAGTTGGATTAACGAAAGGTTTACCTGGCATACCTTGTCCTATCGCTAAAACCCTTGATGTAATTAGTACAAAATGGACGTTTTTAATCATCCGTGACCTTCTTATCGAAGGAACATTACGCTTTAGTGATTTACAAAAATCAATGGACGGCATTAGTCCGAAAACATTATCGCTTCGACTAAAAGAATTAGAAGCTCAAGGCATTATAACGAGAAAAGTATATCCGGAAGTTCCGCCTCGTGTAGAGTACACATTAACGGATAAAGGAAAGCAATTAGAGGGGATTTTTATTGAATTAAAACGGTTTGGATTAAGTTTATAAAATGAAACTTTAATCAGAATAAAACAAAAACCCCTTACCGTCGTAAGGGGTTTTATTACTTCGCAAAACTTTCAGCTAGCTGTTTTTCTCTCCACATAAATGTAATAGCGAGACCAACTATTAAAACAACGCCTGAAAATGCATATGGATAATGAATATTCATATCAAATAATATTCCGCCCATCGCTGGTCCTGCGATATTTCCTAAACTCGTATACGTCGAGTTCATACCAGCAACGAATCCTTGCTCTTTTCCAGCTGCTTTTGATAAAAACGTCGTTAAAGCGGGACGAAGTAAATCGAATGCTAAGAAAATGAAGCAAGTAACGAGAAGTACAATCCAATAATTAAAGACTACAGTTGATACGAACGCTAACACTGCTCCTACAATTAAACATATTTGAATTAACACTTTTTCACCAAATATGTCTACTAATTTTCCAAACATAAATACTTGCACCACTACCCCAAAGATGGAACTAATCGTAATAATCGCAGCAATATCTTTCGGCGTGAAACCAAATTTATGATCAGAAAACAGACTAAATACCGTTTCATATGCTGATAAACCAAATGCGAGTACAAATACAATAATAAATGCGATTGCATACATTGGGTTTAATGATTTCTTTAAATCTCCAATAAAGCTTGATTCTTTCGTATTAGAAGAAATTTCTGCAAGCTCTTCTTTCGTTAACGGCTCTTTCAAAATAAAGATCGAAATCACACATGCTACAAATGCTATAATTGCTGCTACGAAGAACGGCACACGTATACCGTATTCTGCAATAAACCCACCGATTCCAGGTCCAATAATAAATCCAGTACTAATAGCCGCAGATAAATATCCCATCGCCTTTGGACGTTCCTGAATAGATGTAATATCCGCAACATATGCCGTAACACCAGGCATAATAAACGCGGCACTAATTCCGCCTAACATCCTCGCTGCATAGAGCATCCACACATCTTTTCCTAATCCAAACAGAAGCTCTGAAACACCAAAAACAAATAATCCAATGATTATCATTTTTTTCCTACCATAAAGGTCAACCCACCGACCTGTAATAGGTGACGTAATGAGCTGAGCCATCGCAAACACTGCAACAAGATACCCCATCGTCTTCCCTGTTAAATTCATATCATTCATAAAGGACGGCATAACCGGAATGATTAATCCAATCCCTAAAAAAGCGATAAATATATTACTCAAAAGAATGACCAATACCATCTTTTGTTCTTTTATCGGTTTCTTCACGTTTTAACACCTCTTCCCGTAAGTTCCTATCAAAAAATAATGCCCAAGAAGCTTTTTCTTTATCCTTCTATTTGTGGGCTAATCATGAGTGGAGATGCCCCCTACTCGTTAGAATTTCACTCTACCCTTCCACACATACACATTAGGTGAATGACTATCATTCAGTTTTCCTCAAAAATGAACCTACCTTTTCAGACAGGTTCATCTTACTATTTCTTTATATGTAGTGCATGTGTTAAAAAATCTAGTACTTCTGCCTTTTGTAAATCCACTTGCTCATCATCTTTATGATCATATAAATAAACTTGTTCCGCTGCTGATTCAACAAGAGCGATAAATAACTTCGCTGTTCGCTCTGCATGAACCGAATCACGAATTTCACCAGCTTCTTTCGCCTCACTTAAAAATTCACTTAACCACATATAAAGAGGCTCATACACAGCTTCCCATTCTTTTATATGTTCAGTAGATGCAAGACCCGCATACATTAAAGCTTGTATTTCACGATATTCCGCTATGAAGTTAAACACCGCATCTATTACTTGCGTCACTTTACTTGAAAAAGGTGCATCGTTCTGCACTTTTTCCTTTACTGCAAGTATCATTTTTTCAACCATCACTTCTGCTATTGCAGGCATAACGGATAACTTAGAAGGAAAATATAAATAGAAAGTTCCTTGTGCAATGCCAGCCAGTTTCACGATATCAGAAATCTTCGTTTTTTCAACGCCCTTTTCCTGAAACACTTCAATAGCTGCATAGACAATTTTTTCTTTTTTATTCATCATCTAAACCCTTTCACACACATATTGAATGACTGTCACTCATTTTATAAAATAACTAGCTGTACTGTCAATTATGGTGCACTTTTTATAATAAAAATCCCCTAACGACTGACTTGTTAGGAGATACAGTATATCTTTACGAAAGAGCCTTTAATCCTGTCACACCACATACAATAAGAGCCACACTAATAATACGTGCCTTACTTTTCGATTCACCAAACAGGAACATGTTTAATAAAACGGCACCTGCTGTTCCAATACCAATCCAAACCGCATACGCGACACTTACTTGTAAAAATAAGAAAGATGTATATAAGAATGCGAAGGAAGTTGCAAAGCCACCTATATAAAGTGCTCCATTTGCTAACGTTTTATCTTTACTATACATTTTTAGACCGATCACACCGACTATTTCACTAATTGCAGCACAAAATACGAAAAACCAACCCATCTTTAAGCAGCTCCTTCCATCGTTTCTTCTTTATTATCAGCTAGCTTTAAACCGATAACGCCAGCTACAACCATCACGATAAAGAATAATTTCCCTACACTGAAACTGCCGCCGAAAAGAAATACATCCATTAAGAAAGTACCTACCGTACCAGCTCCAGCGAAAACAGCATATACAGTTCCTGTTGCAAGATGTTCACACGCTTTAGAAAGGAAGTGAAAATCAACAGCGATAACTCCTAAAATAATAATCCAATGCCACCAAGTATCGGCTGTATTAAAGCCAAACACCCAAAAAACTTCAAAGATACATGTTAATATGACATATAACCAAGCTTTATTTTTCATACCTCTCACCTCTTATGACTGTCTATCAGTCATTTTTATCTTAAAAAAATATACTCCTTAATCACTACTATATATAAACAACTATCATCCTCATTTACCATTATATTTGTTCCACTTCCAAGCTAACTACATACTCCTACAGAAAATGACTGAATGTCATTCATAAGTATTGTACAAAAATATTTTAAAAACTGTCAATGCCGAAAGTTTATTTAAAATTTCTTTCATCCGATTTGTATATTTCCTAATAATCTGTCAATACTGCTAGTAACATAATATTTTCTCCATTCCCCCTTGGAGAGATCCCTTGAATAGAGCAGTTAGCTTTTGCTACCTGCTCTTTTTATTTTTCATCTTTCATAATCCCATTCAATCGCATGTTCACTTGATCCAAAATAGCATTTATATTCAATTACCACTTTCACTTTTTCATTCTACAATTCGATATGCAATATTTCATATTTTATTATCGCAATATCACTTTATTAACCATCACTTTATATAAACGGGTCTCTATTATGCATTAAATCAACATTTGTAATTTAATTCCTTATTTAAAATATCTAGTTTTTATTTTTAAACACTATATTCGGATAATTATATTGGAATTTCTTGCTCTACACATTCAAATACGTATTATGTATTATGTAGGAGAAGAGTAATTAAAAGACTTACTCTTTGCTATTGAGGGAAGAGCCTGAGAGCCATATCAGGCTCTTCTTTGTTTATAAACTTATATGCCGGAAATCGCGATTTATCTACTATAATATTCCTTTTGGACCCAGTTTAATAAAAATAACAATCATTTATTCAACTATAAAAATATACATACTAAATTTTCAAATCCAATTTATCGAGCAGTTAGCTTTTGCTAGCTGCTCGTCTTTATTTGCAGGTCCACCATGATGGAATACTCCTAGATCAAATCCATTTTTATCATATAACTAAAGATCGAATGATGTTTTCTATTTATTTTCCAAAGAGGCTTTGTATGCAACAATTTTATCCTCCAGCACCTTCTCTGTAATTACTAAGTTTTCTCTTTGAGTTTGAATAGATGTTTTATGATTTTCTAGCAATTGCAAACGAGCTTCAGTTGTATGCTCCCCTTCTAAATATAATCTAGCGTATTCTCTTATTTTCGCTATTGGCATTTGCGTTTGTTTTAATTTCATTACAAACTGCAGCCACTTTATATGTGACTCTTCATAAAGTCGATTTCCATTTGTATCGCGATTTGCAATTAATATATTTTCCTTTTCATAATAACGTAGTGTATGCGTGCTCACTCCTAATAATTTAGCTACCTCGCTAATTGTGTACATACTCTAACTCCCTCCATATGCTTACCCTTATATATTTTACGGCCTTATCAAATTTATAAAAAACATTTGACTTAGAGTATACTCTAACAAATACAATCTAACCATAAATTAATTTGAACTTAGGGGGATTTTATATGAAATACACTGTTATTACTGGTGCAAGTTCTGGAATCGGTTATGAAGCAGCTTTAGCCTTTGCATCTCGCGGAAAGAACTTAATACTTGTAGCTAGAAGACAAGAAAAATTAGAGGGATTAAAATTAAAAATTAACGAAATGAATCCAGAATTGGACGTTGTCATTCGAAGAACGGATTTATCCATCACAGAAAATGTTTATAAGCTTTATGAAGGTCTACAAAATTTTCAAATTGAAACGTGGATTAATAACGCAGGTTTTGGTAATTTCGCCTCAATTGCTGAACAAAATTTAAATAAAATCGAAACGATGTTACATGTAAATATAGAAGCATTAACGATACTCTCTTCTCTTTTCGTTCGAGATTATTCCATGGTTGATGGCACACAACTTATTAACGTTTCATCGGGCGGCGGGTACACGATTGTTGCTAATGCTGTTACGTACTGTGCTACGAAATTCTATGTAAGTGCATTTACAGAAGGTTTATCTCACGAATTGAAAGAACAAGGTGCAAAACTGCAAGCAAAAGTTTTAGCTCCTGCTGCAACTGAGACAGAATTTGCGAAACGCTCATTTGATATTGATGAGTTCCAATACGATAATGTTGTACCGCAATTCCACACTGCAGAACAAATGGCACAATTTATGCTTGATCTTTACGATAGCGATAAAGTTGTAGGGCTTGTCGATGGTTCTACTTATAACTATGAACTTAAAAATCCCATTTTTAATTTTGCAGTAAGAAAAACTAATTCAAGTTCTTAATTTCCCCTAAAACATAGATGCCCACTATTACGTAAATAATAGTGGGACTTTTTCTATCTGAAAATTTCACCCAACATACCGAATCATCGCCACTTCATCACAATAATCAACCTTTGGACAATGCCTACAATCAATCCATACTTTCTCAGGCAATGCCTCTCTATTCACAAAATCAAACCCGCATTTTTGAAAAAATTCCGTTTCATACGTTAAAGAAATGACTCTACTCACTTTTATCTTCGCTGCCTCATTTATTACATGGTTCACTAACATACGCCCGATTCCTTTTCCTGCATATGTATGCGAAACAACTAAAGATCGTACTTCTGCAAGGTCTTCCCCTAATACATGTAATCCAGCAACTCCAACAATTTCCCCGTCTGCTTTCATAACATATAAACATTGCAAATATTGATAGAGAGACAACAAAGAACGCGGTAAAACAACTCCCTCTTTTGCGTAAATTTCAATGAGATTATAAATTTCTTTCACATCACTTGTGACTGCATTAAAGATTTTCATATTCTATCCCCTTGCCCCAAGATTAATATTTATAACTTTAAATGAATTTTAATTCATAATTTTATATAATAATACCTCTCTCTTTTCTCCTCGTCAATCAATTTATACAAACAAAAAACCGAGCAATCTAATCACTGCTCGGTTCCTCATTTCGTATCGGTAATACCGTCGAATATTTAATTTCACGCAGTGCTAAGCTCGTCTGTATACGTGTAATACCAAGCTTATTCAGCTTTCTAATAAACTGCTCCAGCTCCTTACGATCACGATTTGCAACCTTTAGTAAATAATCATACTCTCCTGTTAAACAGTGACATTCTAACACTTCCGGCATCGATTCTAATTCTTTCTCCAACACCTCAAGTTTATCCGATTGATGAATATTCGTACTCATAAAAATGAAGCATAACAAATCAAAACCAAGCTTTTCTTGATTTAAAATGGCTACTTGCTTATCAATGAACCCTTCTCCATCTAACCTTTTTATTCTTGCATGCATCGCAGCTGGTGATAAATTAACGCGACGTGCTAGCTCTGCATTACTTACTTGTGACTCCTTCTGCAATATATCTAAAATTTGTACATCTAAATCATCTAACACTTTAATAACAGACGACTCCATTACAATTTCCCCCTTTTTTCTTACCGATGATTATTCGAAAAAACACCTTATACTCTCTATGAAACCGAACATTTTTTCATTAAAATCATTTTCAACTAAACATTTTATCGAGTTTTTATCATTATACAAAAGAATATATTACACAATAAAGAAAAATGCTAAAATTATTTACAATTCACATTGATTACAACAAAGGGGATTTTAACATGCCTTATTTTTATGTCTTTTTATTATTACTAACGAGCTTATTATGGGGAGGCAACTTTGTCGTTGGAAAATCACTCGTCGATCACGCGTCTCCAATGACACTGACAAGTTTAAGATGGATGATTGCAATCGTTTGTTTATTACCAATGGTTTGGTTTAAAGAAAAGAAAATCATTCCGCCTCGTGCTGCAATACTTCCGTTAATACTGATGGGGATTTCAGGGGTTGCTCTTTTTAACATCTTTCAATTTTTAGCATTAGAAAAAACATCCGCAACGAATGTAGGGCTTATTTCTACATTGAACGCAATTTCAATTGCACTATTTTCAGTATTATTTTTAAAAGAAAAAGTAAATACACTTCAAATTTTATCTATGATTCTTTCATTCTTCGGGGTTATCCTCGTCCTATTAAAAGGTAACTTTGCACTTTTATTTTCACTACATTTTAATAGCGGGGATTTATGGATGGTTGCGGCTGTTTGTATTTGGGGAATCTATTCTGTTTGTAGTAAATGGGCAACAAAAACAACGACGCCACTTATGGCGACGTTATACTCTGGTATTTTCGGTGTTATTTTATTACTGCCATTTAACATAGGAAGCTTCACTGTTACAAATATAAATACTTCTTTCATCACATCACTTTTATATACAGGACTCATTTCCACAGTTCTTTGTATGGTGTTTTGGAATATTGGCGTGCAAAAATTAGGAGCTACAACGTCGGGGATTTTTCTAAACTTCAATCCGATTTTCACAGCGATCTTAGCATTCTTTTTCCTCGGTGAAGAACTAACATGGATACAAATTTTAGGGACAACGATCGTCGTAACAGGGTGCTATTTATTTTCTCATTTCAAAACTGTTGCTGTTCAGCCGACTAGAGCTTTACTGCGAAAACATTCTTAATCAAAAAACATCGCCACCCTAGTGGCGATGTTTTTATTTACGTTTCATTTCTTTCACATACTGCTTTTCTTCTTCTGGCGATAAACGTTCTGTTGCCTTTCCAGTATCACCACCTTGAATTTCCCACAAAAAGTTATGCTCCTCAACCGTTTGTGAAAAATCCCCTTTCTCCCAGCGCTCTAAAGTGGCAAGTAGCTTTGACTTATGTTTAAAATTTGTACTGCTTTCTACTGCGGTCTTCGCACTACGAATTTCCTTATTTGTCATTTCAATAAATCCCCATTTTTCAGAGGATTTCACTTTTTGATGTACCATCCTATGCATGGTAGAAATAATTTCATCCTCACTAAATTGTGGCTTCTCTTCCGCAACTTTCTTGTCCTGTTGGCTCATCACTTTTTGTGTTTTAAGACTATTCTCCTCTTCCTCTATATAATTAAGAAGTTTAGTAACACCGAATACAGCCCCTATCGCAATTACAATCATTGTAATTGTCCCTATAATCCATTTTTTCATATTATGTACTCCCCATTCCCCTAATAATCACATAAACAAATGGAATCGCCTGCACACAGTCGATTCCATTTGTTTCCTTATTTCATTTTAAACCTTCATTGCTTCTCGTACAATATAACTATCCACATATTGCTTGAATTTTACAATTTTCCCATTCTCGAACTGCCATATGTGAACGAAATCTGCTTCAAATAATTTTCCCGTTTCTTTATAAACTCCCGAATAAACACCTTCAGCAATAATTACATCTTTTCCGTTTACTTCATGGTACATATTTACACTCGCTTTATAATCATCCCATTCTGATCCTAAACGACTAAATACATTTTCCATTATTGCTTCTACACCTATATAAGTTCCCCCGTAAGGGAACCCTTCTGCCTCTGTCCATTCTGCTTTTTCAGAGAGGGCTTCTACTAAATGTTTTGTATTCGAAGAAGCTGATCCTTCATACGTGCTTTGAATCATTTCTAAATTTGATTTAGGCATATTACTTCCTCCCGTTTTATTTATTTTTTACACAAGATGTAACTATTTTAGTTACAGTTACATCTTGTGTAAAAAAATAGTTACATTGTTTTATTCTTAATCTATAAAATGTAATCATTATAGTTACAACAATCCTTCAAGTCAACAATTTATAAATAAAGTCTACTTCGTTTTCATTACTTTCTCTTTTAAGAAACAATCTACATATCCTTCTGCTTTTACAACGAATAAATACGCACTCATTGATAATAACGCAAGGTCTAATTCATATCCTGGATTCTTTCCATCTCCTAATAATCCTGCTGCTCCATTTACCTTTACGATAGCTCCAGCTAAAATAAGAGCGAATAACAATCCTACATATCGTACGCCTAAACCAATAATTAATAATATACCACCAACTAATTCAGCTGTTGCTACGCCATATGCAAGAGCACCTGGTAAGCCGATGCTTGTAAACCATCCTGCTACGTTATCGATACCTGATTGAAACTTCGTTAAACCGTGCGCAAAGAATGTCACTCCTAACACGATGCGAATAATTAAATTCCCAATGTATTGATTCATTTTGAACCCGCCTTTTTGTTTTGTTATAGTGAACTTTTATTCACAAGTCAAAACAATACTGTATTTTATTTCATTCGTCAAATACTTTTTTAAAGAAAACAAAAAACATTATCCCTTTTACGAATAATGTCTTTTACAAAATAGCGCTAATTCAAGCTTTTACTCTATCACATAGAAAAAGTTGAAACTTTTTCCCAGCATCAATATACGGCAATAAAGATATGTCTTCCTCCACAACCATTCCAACAACATTCACTTTCTCATCTACAAGTAAATCATGTACAACAATTTGCATCTCTCCAGCATATCTACCGTACAATTCATTATCAATTGTAATGCTGCCTTTCTTTCTTGCAATTGTATGCATCGGCTGTAACACAATTTTATTTCCTTCTCTTGATTCTACAGAGCGAATGACATCACGAGCTGGATCTAATCGATTTGTATGCACTTGCTCTACCATTTTTAATACTTCTTTATCAGATATAAGTGATTTGTAGCGCAGCGGAATAACCCCTCTACTCGCACTCGCTATCTCTTGTACACTTTCTAGACTTCCGCTTATATCCCCGATTAACACCTTATCGACACCACAATCTTGTACAAGTTCTAAATACGCTTCAAGCGGGCGCATATTGCGGTGCTTTTCTAACGTTGGTAATCCTTCATATAACGGGCCCCGTTTCTCCCCATCCCCTGAAATAAATGCCATCGTTTTTATTCCGCACTCATGTAAATATTGATTTTGCTTTTGCAAGAAGAACTTTGCTAGTCCTGTCTCTGGGCGCGGGTAAAAATTATGCCACGCTTCTACATTCTCTACTCGTATATTTTCCGCAAGTAACTCTTTCCAAAATGAATCTGTAATCGTGCTCGCATTTAAAGCCACCTTCATCTTCTGAGATACGCGTGCAATTTCTTTCGGCGTGATGCCATAATCCATTCGCAAACCAGTAATACCCCAGTCTACTAACTCTTTGACATTTTCGTACGTCATTCCTAAATGGTGTAACGATTTTGGAGAAACATCGACCATTAATTCCATTTCATTTTCAAGAGCCTGCTTCCCAAGTATTTGAATTAACTCTTTATACGTATTTGGATCATCTTCTGGTATATGAAGTGATGTAAAAATAGATGAAAACCCGTTTTCCTTCGCTACTTTTAGCCATTCTTCTTGTTGCTTTACTCGCTCTTTTGAAAGATAAATTGATACTCCTAGCATATGAATCTCCCTTTCTATGAATAGAAAAAGAGAAAGGAATCCCTTTCTCTATATGTTTTCTGCCATTTCTTCTTTAAATCCGAAGAAGTACGTAAAGATGAATCCGAACGTATATGCCACTACTAATCCAAGGAAATATAATAAATATTTATTATCAGCAATTAACGGAATTAATGATAATCCTGATACGCCAATTCCGAGTGCGGCTGTTTTCATAACTGCTTGGAATGCACCACCGACAGCTGCTCCTAAACAAGCGGTAAGAAACGGTTTCCCAAGTGGTAATGTAACCCCGTATAATAACGGTTCGCCAATTCCTAAAAAACCAACTGGTAATGCACCTTTAATTACGTTACGAAGTCGTTTGTTTTTTGTTTTTACAAAAATCGCAATGGCTGCGCCTACTTGACCAGCCCCAGCCATTGCTAGTACTGGTAATAAAGGTGTTACATGCGTTTGATTAATAAACTCCATATGAATCGGTGTTAAACCGTGGTGTAATCCGACCATAACGAGCGGTAAAAATGTTCCGGCAAGCACTGCTCCAGCAAACGCGCCGCCAATATTTAAAATACCATTAATTCCGCTTGTAATTCCTTCCGATAAGAAACCTGCAACTGGCTGAATTGCTAACATCGTTACGATACTTACGACTAACACAGTAATGAGTGGTGTCACGATAATATCAACTGCATTTGGCACCGCTTTTCGAACTTGTCTTTCCACTACAACCATAAGCCATGCTGCAAAAATAACTGCAAACAATCCGCCCCGTCCGGGTACGAGTGCTTCACCGAATAATTTTACAGTCGCCATCGCTGGATTAAAAATTAAAATACCAGCAATTGCCCCAAGAACCGGTGTCCCGCCAAACTCTTTCGCTGTATTCCAGCCGACTAAAATGCCTAAGAATGTGAAGATACCGCCACCAATAAGTAGTAACATTTGTAGCCATGTTGCATTCGGATCAGCACCTGCGTTTTTCGCAAAGTTAGCAACCCCGTTTATAATTCCCGATGCAACAAGACCCGGAATTAACGGAATGAAAATGCTTCCTATTTTTCGTAAAAAGTTTTTCACTGGTGTATTATTTTTCTTTTTAATCTCTGACTTCATCTCTTGCCCAAGGTCTTCAAGGTGATGATCTGCCACCTCACCAATTCGCAGTCCCGTTAAACCTTCCATCTCAGCTGCTACTTTATTTACTGTCCCTGGACCAACGACAACTTGAAGCGTTTCATCTTCAATGACCCCCATAACGCCTTCAACCTTTTTCAAAAGGTCCATATTCACTTTACTTTCATCATGAAGCGTTAATCGTAACCTTGTCATACAATGAGCAATGCCACGAATATTTTTTACTCCCCCAAGTTGCTCTGAAATTTCTTTGGCCATTCTCTCTTCTTTCTTCATAATAGAATCCCCCTCCCTATTATTTTATAATGCCTTCTTCACAAACCCTTTCGCATATTTTAATTTCTCTAACGCTTCCCCATACTCACACTGCAATAACACCATAACAATCGCTGCTTTCACGTTACGTTCTGCTTTTTCATAGTACTCTGTCGCTACTTCATAACTAGCGCCTGTTGCTTCCACAATAATTCGTTTTGATCGTTCTACTAACTTTTCGTTTGTAGATTGAACATCTACCATTAAATTTTTATATACTTTCCCAACACCAATCATAGATGCTGTTGAAATCATATTGAGTACTAATTTTTGCGCTGTACCAGCCTTCAAACGCGTTGAGCCTGTTAAAATTTCTGCGCCTGTTTCTACTTCCACATTTAATTTTGCATATTTACTTATTTCAGCATTTTTATTACAAGAAATACTCGCAGTGCTCGCTCCCACGCTATGCGCGTATTTCAATCCGCCAATTACATAAGGAGTTCGGCCACTTGCTGCAATTCCAATCACAGTATCTTTCTCGTTTAATCCAATACTTTTTAAATCTTCTCCTGCTAACTCTTCGCGGTCTTCGGCACCTTCCACCGCTTTGGTAAACGCTTTCATTCCACCTGCTATAAATCCTTGCACCATTTTATCATCTGTACCAAATGTCGGTGGGCATTCCACTGCATCTAAAATACCTAAACGGCCACTTGTACCAGCCCCAATGTAAATTAATCGGCCCTCTTCTTCAAAAGATTTAATAACAGTCTGCACAACTTTTTCAATCTGTTCTATCTCTTTTTCAACTGCTAACGAAACAGTTCGATCTTCTTCATTCATACTTTGTAACACTTCTTTTATACTCATCTCATCTAAATTCATCGTCTTTTCATTACGGTGTTCTGTCGACAAATTTTCTAACATATTACCACCTACTTTGAAATTTAATTTCATACTTTAATTATAACTTTAAGAAATTTAAAATCAACATTACTTTATTATTTTATGAAATTTAATTTCTTTTCATGACGAATTTATCCCACTTTAACTGGCAGTAAGACCCCCACCTCAAATTCAGCGAAAGCAAAAAAGATAGGTGGGGGATCAACTGCCTGTAAAAGTCCGATTGGTTCAACTAATAATAATTGGGGGATGAACAAAACCCCCAATTATTAAAGTTTCACTTTATGTCAGTATGCAAAAAAAGATGGGTTTCCCCATCTTTTCATTTTAACTTCCGTAACCGCACTGCTTCTTCTCTTGTCTCCATAAATTGATCCAATACATTATTACCAATTCGGTTGAAAGTAATTACATATAAAGCATCAATCATATTCAGTTGCGTCATTCTTGAAGCAATACTCGCAATACGGTGATCTTGCTCTACATCTGGCATACAAAGACGAATGTCTGCCTCTTTATATAAAGGTGATGATTGATCGAGCTTTGTAATTGCAATAACTGTTGCACCTTGTCTTTTCGCATATTGCGCCATCTCAAGTATATCTTTCGTACGACCCGATGTTGAAATCGCCACAAATATATCGCCTTCTTTTAAATTCGTCACAAGTGGCAACATCATATGAAAATCAGATAGCATCATCGCTGTAAATCCGAGCCTCGTAAATTTATAAGCCCCGTCCATCGCCGGAGTAGCTGATCCGCCTACTCCGTAAAATATAATTTTATCCGCATTTACAATAAGGTCCGCTGCTTTCTCCAGTTCCTTCTTATCGATAGCCGTAACGCTCGCCTCAATTGCAGCTTTATTCACATATGTAACTTTATTAAACAAGTCGTACGGTCCATCTTCCGTATTCATCACTGAAAAATCGTTAATATTATAATCAGCAATCGTTAATTCACGAACGAGTGCTATCTTAAATGCTTTAAAACTTCCGATTCCAATCGATTTACAAAAGCGAACGACACTCGCTTCACTTGCGCCTGCATTCGTTGACACTTCTTTCGTCGTTAAATTCGGTACAATCTCTGCATTCTCCATTATGTACATGGCAACCTTCTTTTCAGCTGGTGAAAATTGATCCATATTACTTTCAATTTTAAATAGTAATGTTGAAGCTTTCACTATTTAACCTCCACTTCTTACGGTTGCGTTCACTTATTTTCTCTTGCTTCAAGAAGGTAAAAACCATCATCGCCAGGAGGATGAAACACATTTACAATGCGATTCCCTTTTTGATAAACAGTTCTTTCCCCTTCTGTCCACTTCTTTTCCCAACCGTTCATCCAAATCGCAACATCAGGTAAAAAAGCAGTATATTTCAGCTTCTGATCGTACTCACCATCTGCCTCTTCCGAAAAAATAGAAATCGGAAAATCTTTCACTTTTGATTCTTTCCATGCAGTAAATGGTATACATACTGCAATAAGTACGATTACACCGATAACCTTCTCCTTCGTAATCTTCACACTTCCCTCTCCTTGTCATATCACATACATAGATTTTACCATAATTACAAACCCTTCATGCTATATGATCATTGCTTTTGGGAATAAAAAAAGAGCTTACCTACATCAGATAAGCTCTTCCTCTCTAGACGAAATACTTCTTCAAAAGTGGCGGCGTAATAATCGTCGTTAATATAACAACAATGACAATCGCCGTGAAATTTTCTTTCGCTAATAAATTCGCCGTAAGTCCATTTGCTGCGATGATAAGCGCTACTTCTCCGCGCGATACCATTCCCGCACCGATACTAATAGAAGATTGAAGGTTGAATCCTGTTAATCTTGCTCCTAAACCTGATCCGATTAACTTTGTGAAAATCGCAATAAGCGTCATAATAATAATGAACCAAAGTTGACTTCCAATGCCTTGAAATGTAATTTCCATTCCGATACTTACGAAGAACACCGGCACAAATATCGCATAAGCAATCGGTTCAATTTTATGTTCTACTTCATGCTTATACTCCGTTTGAGAAATGGCAATCCCTGCTGCAAATGCTCCAATAATACCTGCAATCCCCATCATTTCACTGTAATACGAAAAAGAGAAACAAATAATAAGTGCCGCACTAATTAATGCTTCTGATACACGAAGTGGGACAAGCATTTTCATAATCCACGGAACCACTTTCCATGCGATAAAAACAATACTTACAAAGAAAATAAGTTTCTTTGCGATAACAAGTGTTATATTCACATCTTGCGTGCCTAAAAAACTCATAACAAACGCTAATAAAATAACGACAATGACATCATCAAATACGGCAGCACCTAAAATCGTTGTACTTTCTCTCGTATTCATTTTTCCTAAATCACGTAACGTTTGCACTGTGATACTAACTGACGTTGCGCAAAGCAATAATCCTAAAAAAATTGCATGAGATTGTATTAATCCAAACAGCAATCCCGTTACATAACCACCGATGAAAGGAAAAATAATTCCACCAGCCGCTACTGCAAATGATGATTTCAAATTCCGATTTAACTCTTCTAAATCTGTTTCAAGTCCAGCCATAAACATAAGGAGTAAAACACCAATCTCACTCAGTTCATCAATCAGTTCAGAACTATTTATAATACCGAGTACTGCTGGACCGATAATAATACCGACAATTAATTTACCTAGTACAGAAGGCTGACCGAGTCTTACGCTAATGTCACCAGCCAATTTCGTACAAAGTAAAATGACGACAAGTTCAAAATAAAATAACATAGCATCTACTCCTACTTTAACTTTAATCAGTGGGTTTTCTCCATCTGAAGTAGATTGGTAACCCCCGTCTATTTCTGCAAGTAGTTTCTCCTATTCATCCGCATTTTATTTGTCATATTTTTATTTGACAAAATATTCTGAATTATAATAAAATTAATCCAGCAATTTCAAAAATTACATACCATAACTGTACCTCCATTTCCTTACATACTCTTTTTTAGTGGACTCATACTATATTCGCGGTTATGGAAATGAAAAAACGGGGGGAGAGTCCAAAGTGAAGTCATTATTACGAAAAAAAGCGCTTAGTACTGAATCACCACGGCAGTTAGAGAGAACATTAACAGCACTTGATTTAACGTTTTTAGGAATTGGTGCCGTAATTGGGACAGGGATTTTTGTATTAACAGGTATTGTCGCAGCAAAACATTCTGGTCCTGGTATTATGCTTTCATTCCTCATTGCTGCATTTACTTGTGCTTGCGTAGCCTTTTGTTATGCGGAATTTGCTTCTTCTATACCTGTCTCAGGAAGTGTGTATACTTACGCATACATGACAGTCGGAGAAGTCGTCGCCTTCATCGTTGGTTGGTGTTTAATGCTCGAATATTTACTGGCAGTCGCAGCCGTAGCTGTCGGTTGGTCTGGTTACTTACAATCTTTACTACAAGGCTTTAACGTACACCTTCCCGCCATTATCGCTTCGGCCCCTGGCGTCGGAAAAGGTGGTCTGATTGATTTACCAGCTGTTTGTATTTTACTACTCATTACTGGTTTATTAAGTTTTGGTATACGTGAAAGCGCACGCATTAATAATATTATGGTTCTTATCAAGTTAGCTGTTATTATCGCCTTTATCGTAGCAGGCGCAAAATATGTAAAACCTGAAAACTGGACACCGTTCATTCCATTCGGATACGACGGTATTATTACTGGAGCTGCTACTGTATTCTTTGCCTTTTTAGGTTTTGATGCGATTGCAACCGCTGCGGAAGAAACGAAAAAACCACAACGTGATTTACCAATTGGCATTATTGGTTCCCTTCTTATTTGTACTGTTTTATACATGATTGTATCTTTCGTTTTAACGGGTATGGTTCCTTATACACAATTAGATGTTTCTGATCCAGTTGCATTTGCACTGCATTTCGTTGGTGAAGATACAATTGCAGGACTACTCGCTGTTGGGGCGATGACGGGAATGACAACCGTTCTTTTAGTCGTTATGTATGGACAAGTTCGCGTTTCGTATGCGATGAGCCGCGACGGTTTACTTCCAAAAGCGTTAGCGCGTGTGAATAAAAGAGTAAAAGTCCCTTTATTAAATACGTGGATCACTGGCGTTGTTGCTGCTTTATTAGCAGGACTTTTAGACCTGCACGTATTAGCGAATTTAGTAAACATCGGTACGTTAACAGCCTTTACATTCGTTTGCTGCGCTGTCCTTATTTTGCGAAAAACACATCCTAACTTAAAACGTGGATTCCGTACACCTTTCGTACCTGTATTACCAGTTGTTGCGATTCTTTGCTGTTTATATTTAATGATTAATTTGTCTAAAACAACATGGCTTAGCTTTATAGCTTGGCTTATAGCCGGCTTATGCTTCTATTTCTTCTACTCTAGAAAACATAGTCATTTAGCTACTGAAAAAACAAATGATGAAAAGAAAAAAGCATAACAAAATAGCTCGCCGATGAAACGGCGAGCTATCTTTCTGTACTATTATTTTTTTTCGTTAACGATTGTAAAATGAAAAATATGCCGATGCAAGCTGTAAACCATGCCCAATTTCCTATTGGCGTTGAGTATTTAACAATTCCAATACCTACAAGTAATAGAAAAATAATCACCTGATATATGAGCTTCCACTTTTGCATATATTCCCTCCTTTACTTCGTTCCCTTCTTTTTCTTCTTCCATGCATTTAAACTATCAAAGAAGAAATTAATAAATAACGTGCCTAAACCCGCTAATAAAAACGTCATTAAAAATAGAACCCAAATACTTTTATCTTTTAATAAATAATATCCTACAAGGAGCACAACCGCGATCCATACATATTCAAGAATTCTTTTTAGTTTTTTCTGTTCCAACTTATTCGCTCCCTTTTTCTATGCTATTTTTAGTATAACAAAAAAGAAGCCTATCATGATAAGCTTCTTTTTCTTCACTCTTATCTGTTCATACTTTTTTCAACAATTGAAATCGCATACTCTAATGTACGATTCATCGTTTCTACCTGTGCATCTTTTACTTTCACATCTTTTAATACAGCCTCTGCAACTGTAATTTTTTGATGTAATGATTTCACTGAACCGTCCGTTACATTCGCCGCTTGCGCTTTTTTCACTACTGCTTTTGCAGATTCAATATTGATTTGTAATTTTTCTTTCAGTGTTTTCGGTTGTTCTACTACTTTAGATTGTACAAATGTTTGATTTGCAGTTTTTAATTCATTATACGCTTGAATAATTTGTTCCCCAGTACTTGCTACATTTTCAAACACTTGCTTTGCATTATTATAGCTTTTCTCTAATTCTTGAAACGCCTCTTTTGAATATTGACCTGGCTTATCACCAAACTCATACGTACCAGCTAACACTTCTTTTATTTTTCCAAGCTCTTCAAATAATGCATTTACTTGCTCTAACTTCGTACGAGTAGAAAACTCATTGTACGCTGCTAATACTTCTGAAGAACTTAACGCTTTACTATATAATTTCGCAAGCGCGATTTTACCGTTTAACGGAATACCACCATTTCCATTACTACCAGGATCAGCTCCAAGTGCAAATGGTACGTTCGGATGATACACTTTCCCTGTAGCTGGCTGACTATTTACTTTTTTACCATCTACGTAAATTGCTACTTCACTTCCGTTATACGTTCCTGTTAAGTGATATGTTTTGTTTGCTTCTAATTGAACTCCAACACGTTTATAACTGCCGCCAATGTGAGCCCATAATTCAACATATCCACTTCCTGTAGACTCAAAACCAATTCCGCCGCTCTCTGTATTTTGCAAAATACCTTGGCCGCGAAGTTCATTCATTGAAAATACAGTTTCTAACGTAAACGTATTTGCTACTTTTTCTTTTTGTGCTGCTGAAAACGGAAGGTATCCAAATGTATTTGCTTGTCCGTTTAGCTTCATCACATTCTTTTTCAATGCTTTATCATATTCAATAGTCACATTGCCCTTCACATCACCTTTTGTACCAAATGGTGAATTGTCTTTAAATGTACCATCTGCAAAATTCACATCGAAAACATCAGCCTTTGGTACTTTTACGTTCGGGTCAATATCATCTTTTTTCGTAGTAATTTCTGCCGTTAACGGCTGCGCACTTTCATTGCCAAATGAATCAATTGCAACAACTTCCAACGTATATGTTTTCCCGCCATCTAACCCTGCAAGCGTAAACGTAAGGTCTTTTGGCACTGGGTCACGGTAAAACTCTGAGAATGCTAATAATTTATTTTTAATCTCGCCTGTTTGTTTATCCTTTGCTTGTACGCGATAAGAATGAACAAGAAGGTTGTCCAACGCTTGCGGGAACGTTACTGTTGCCGCATTTTCTGTTACATTTGATACAGCAAGCTTTGCATCCTTAGCAAAGTATGGCTTTTCTTTATCTCTATCTTCTACATGTGTAAATGTATCTTTCTTTGCCGGTAATTTAATTTTCCAAGGCTCGCCTGTCCAAGAATTTGTATGGAAATCACGGCGATTAATCGTTACTTCTTCATCATCAACTTCTACTAATAAACCTTGACTTAAAGTACTTGCTCCTGGCGGGATATTTCCTTGTACTTTACCACCTTCAACCTCCATATAACTTACTGAAGATGTGCCAACCGATGTAAAATCTTTTTGATGAATCGATCTTGGATCATCTAACGGATAGTGTGAATGGCCTGAAAACGTAATAACCTGTGGGTATTCTTTTAATACCTCATTAATTTTCGCACTATCTTTTGTTCCCCATTCTTGACTACCGTATACTGTATCTTTAATATGTTGATGTAAAAATACGAAAATTGGTTTTTCTGGATCATCTTTTTGCGCCTTTGCCATCTCTTCTTTTAACCAATTAATTTGCTTGTCCGAATAATATCCATGAGTTGTTCCATCCTCTGGAGACATAACAAGGAAATGATAACCTTTTACTACTTTATGATAATAAATTGATTCCATTCCTGTTTTTTCTAAGAAGCGCTTCTGTGCTCCCTCTACAGATAAACCGTTCCAATAATCATGGTTACCAAGAGAATTCATTCGCACGGCATTTTTATTTGCATTTTCATTATACACTTGCATGAAACGATCATATTGTTGTACCGATCCTGAATCAGTAAAATCTCCCACAATTACGAACGCATCTTGTTTAGGTGCAAGTGTATTAAGTTGCTCGATTGCCCGTTTCCAGCGAAATGTATCATCTGTTCCACTATTTTTAATGTGTACATCACTTACAACTGGAAAAACTATCTTCTTCTCACTTGGTGCCTTTTCTTGCTTTTCCTCTTCTGCCTTGACTGATGTACTCCACGGAAATGATACAAACGCTAATACAAAAACCATTAATAATCCAATAAGGCCTTTTACTTTTCGTAAAGCTGTTCTGTCCACGTGAATCCTCCTCATAATAATTGATTCATTACAAGGGCTATTTTATCTAAAGCATATTAATGTCGTTTAAATAACAAATGAATTTTATTAGATTTTTGTAAATATACAGTTAATTAGAAGTTAAGTCCAACATTCCTCTTACTATTGTATATAACCACCTTTTGTCTAAAAAGAGTCTGATCATTCTTTTCCTATGACTATTCACATATAATCTTTTCTATAACACTAATGATAAGTTGAAATTTAAGCCTATTAGACAATCTTAATTTTTAACATTTCCTTCTTTTTTTAACACATCGGCCATGCTTCTACATTTAATAGTAGTAAAAGACAACTTAAAAGGAGGGGTTGTATTGAAGTACCAAAAAAATATTGGCTGTTTCGCTCCTTTATCTATCATTTGTCCAGACCCTTGTCCACCGCCCCCTCCTCCAAATCCAAATTGCGAGCGAGTAACAAATGAATTTGCAGGGAATTTCCTCATAACGAATAACACCATTCCATCTGCCAAAGATACATCACAATCAATGATACTGTGGCAAAGTGATGGGATACTACTTATATCAGGTACGGTCTCGGTTTACAATAGTACTAGCAGCACCGAAGCAGTTACAATTCAAATCGTTGGAGCAGTAACCAATATTTTCACTGTGTTTCCTGGCAATACGATATCTTACACAGGCAAAGACTTACAATCTGTCAGTATTATTAATATACAAAGTAATCCTTCACTATATTTAGAAGGCAAGTACTGTTGCCAATTTACATGTTGCTTATAGAATACCAATTTCATTACTTTCTCAATAAAAAAAGCATACCACTTACGGTATGCTTTTTTATGAGATTGGATAACGTACTGTAATACAAAATTCTCCTTGATTAACAGTTGTTCCTGTCGTAGTAATTCGGACAGTAGTAAAATATCGTACAGTGAAAGTACCACTACTTTGCGGCTGTACAGTAATTGTATCAATTACTGTAGCACCTACTAAAAAATCAACTGTAATCGGGTTCGCACCTACATTATATTTCACGTACCCTGAACCATATACTTCTTGCGTAATATTATTTGTATATACAATTTGAGTACCAGCACCTGTAATAGACCAGTCTGTACATACTTGATCTTGCACAAGTGTTTTATTAGAACAACAAGACAAACTGGAACTTCTCATTCCCATTTCAATCCTCTCCTATTCTGCTATGAAAGTGGATAACGTGTTGTAATACAAAATTCTCCTTGATACGTTCCAGCAGGTGTTGCAGGTAACACAACTTGTATACTATCAAAGCGGCGATACGTAAAAGCAATACTCGTTCCTGGGTTTAACGTTTGTGTATCAATTGTAGCCCCAGCAGAATCCAGTGCTTCTACAGTAATCGGTCCTGGTCCAACATCATATTTAACAAAACCAGTACCAACTACGTTTTGGTTAATATTATTTGTATAGAGAACATTATCAATTGCTGTCGCAACTACAGTAGCAGACCACGGACTACACACTTTATCTTGCACATAATTTTTATCTGGACAGCAAGTTAATGCTGACCCTGAGCACTCACAAGACATAGTTGTTTCCCCTCTCTCTTTTATATTCCCTATATGTGTATGTCCTTCAGAGTCTTTTGCCTGTACTATTCATCCAGTTTCAAAAAATAAGCAAACCTTATTACTGCTAACTAGATAGATTCCGTTTTGTTTCTTTTTTTCATATATTTATAGACAAAGATACTAGCCACGATAAGAATAACGCCTCCTAATATTGGTAGCATATATTGTCCAACAACATCCGCTGCTTTTGCCCAATGCGGACCTAATTTCATTCCAAAATAGACATATAAAGTCGTTAACGGGAACATTGCTACAAATGTATATATGCTAAATTTCCATATGTTCATTTTCGCCATACCACATGGAACAGAAATAAGCGTTCGAACTCCCGGTACAAAGCGTCCAACAAATGCTACAACTGGTCCATATTTCTCAAAGAAATCATCTGCTTTTTGAATTTGTTCTTCTTTAATAAAGAAGTATTTCCCGTACTTTATTAATAGAGGACGGCCACCGTAATAACCGAGTGCGTATAACGTTAACGGTCCTGTCGTTCCGCCAAGTGTTCCAGCTAATACAGCTAGCCAAAAATTCATATCACCCTCGTATACCCAATACCCAACCATGGGCAAAACTACTTCTGCCGGAATAAATTCAAACGTTAATGCTAATACAACTCCAAAATAAGAAAACTGCTTTAAAAACTCAATTATATCTAAAATAATTTGCTCCATATTTTTAACTCCTATCCTACGTTTACATTATGCTTTTCTTGCAATTGAACTGGCGCCATTTTTACAATTCGATTTAAAATAAATAAAACAATTCCAATATCATCTAAAATACCGATAAACGGTAAGAAGTCTGGAATGAAATCGAGTGGCATCGCAACATAACCAACTAAAAAAGCAATAGATAAAACTTTCTTCTTTATTGAAACCTCTTTTGAAGTGAAAAAGTCAAATAAAAATGGAACGAACTTGCGAACATGAAATACAACTCTTAATCTACTTATAAGTTTTTTCATTTTTATATCTCCTCTCTTTGTATACAAAAAGGACCCTACCAAATATGGTAAGGGTCCTAAAGAAGACAGAAAGGGGCCTTTACCATTGCTGGTAAAGGTCTCACTAACAACGTAACGTTGCCAATAAAGCCGAGGGTTTCTCCCTGTAATGACGACTTTACTGTAATAAGTTACTCCCCTTTATATACACAATTTTATACAATCACATTAAAATATTTTGGAGGGCTTGTCAATATATTTTATATCCCAAGCCCTCCTGCTTACCCTTCCGTAAAAAACAAAAAACGTATAGGAAATTTCTTACTATCTCATAATATACATAATCATTTTGAATGAAAGGAGAGGTTTCATTTGCATACCGTATGGAAAGGTGCACTTTCACTTGGACTATTAAATATAGGAATTAAACTATATAGCGCCGTAGAAGAAAACGATATAAAATTTTTAAGTCTCCATAAAGAATGCTTAACACCTATTAAATATAAAAAATTCGCTCCCGATTGTACGGATGAAGAAGTCGATGATAAAAATATTGTAAAAGCCTATGAATACGCACCTCATAAATACATTATTATGGATGAAAAAGAATTAGCTGCGTTGCAAAAAGCTCACGAACCACGATCCATTCGTATTATATCTTTTGTTCAAAATAACGAAATTGAGTCTATTCTTTATGACCGCTCTTATTTTATAGGCCCTACCCTGGGACATGAAAAATCGTATTTATTATTAAAAGAAGCCCTTGAGCGTACAAATAAACTTGGGCTGATTCATATTTCCATTAGAAAAAAACAACATTTAGCTATTATCCGTAACTTTGAAGATGGACTTATGTTGCAAACCATTCACTACCCTAATGAAATTCGCAATATAACAAATACACCTAACTTACCAAGTAATGAAAATTATCCTATCCAAAAACAAGAACTCACCGCAGCTATTAATTTAATCCACCACCTTACAAATCCTTTTGAACAAGAAATGTATACAGATGAGTATAAAGAAGCCCTTACCGAATTAATCGAAGAGAAAATTGAACAACAAGAAAAAACCGAAACAATCTCTCCTGCTCCAAACATCATCAATATCATGGAGACATTACAGGCAAGTATTGAACAAGCAAAAATAAAAAGAGACAATAAAACAGAAAAAGAGGCCAAATAAAATTGACCTCTTTTTCTTTAAAGCGGATTACATTTCGGCATTTCGAGTCCAGATGATTGAGCTAATTTTAATAAATAATAACATTCCTCTCTTGCCATATGATCTGCCATTCTCGCTGATAATGCACTTAATATTTCATTCGATAGCTCCAATTCTTCAACTTCATGTAAAAAATGTGAAAATAATTTTAGTTCAAGTGAAACATCTTTTGTAAACTTCTTTAACGCGGGAAAATGATGAAGCTCTGTCCGTAAATAGCCAGTCATCTCAACCGCTTTTAAGTAAAATTGTTCAAAGTGCTTCGTAAATTCTTCACTTTTCTCTTTTAATCTTTTTTCAACAAGATCTAGCCCACCAGAAATAGAGCCCGCATGACCAGCCGCATCCGTTAACCAAACGAGATGATAATGCAGTTCATGAAAAACAGGTGGAATTTCTCCCTTCTTTAAAAATTCTAACACTGTTATATACTCCTCTACTTCGTTTACCATATGATTGATAAAAGTTGGCGTAAAATGAATTGTAATTTTTCCTTCCAACTGTTTCTGTATAATATTTAATTTAAACGTCCGAATTTCCTTAGCAGCTTGTTCTGCCTCTTTTGAGAATGCCATCAGGTTCACATTCCGAACTTTATTTAACAAATTCGTAAATGTTTCAACAAAGTAAGTAGCTTTTTTTATATCCTCTTTTTCCTTCGGAGCTAATGCATCAAGTAAAAATTGTGCATGATCAGTAAGTACTTTTAGCCAAAATTGATGCTCAAACAACGCACTTTCTTCATAATTTCTCTCCACTAAATTCCCTCCTTTTATTCATCCTTCTCTACCACTTGAAGTTTATATCCATCTGGGTCTTGTACTATAATACTTTTCTCGCTTTTGTTTTCTCTATATACAATTTTATAAAATACTAACCTCTTCTTTACATTCTCTATGTTAGAAATTGAAAACGTTAGAACATCAACTGAGTCCGCAACACTCTTCTCACACCCGCCCAAACTGCGATTCATAACAAAACTAATTCTCGTTGAATCGGTATCATACCAAACCCCTGTAACATCTAATTGCGGCCTCTCTGAACTAGGTGTTATTCCTAAAATCCCTTCGTAAAAATACAGAGTTTCCTTTAAGTTCTTTACTTCTAACACAATTAAATTCTTTACATTCTCCACATTCATTCCCCCTGTACTTATTACTTTTTTATATGTGTCATAAATGCTCATTATGTCTGAATACAATACGTAGTAATGAACATTTAAGGAGGTCTATTTGTGAATAAATATATGAGATCATTCGTGCCCTATCATAGTCCTCTCGATCCTTGTCCTCCTATCGGAAAAAAATATTATTCTACTCCGCCTAATTTATTTTTAGGCTTTCAACCGCCAAACTTACCGCAATTCACGCCAAAAGAAGCGCTACAAAAAGGGACTTTATGGCCTGTTTTTTATGACTATTATGAAAATCCTTATAAAAAAGGGCGGTGACTACTGACGTGACTCAATCGCTACCAGAAGAATACTATCAGCTTTTACTGGAGCTTCAAGAACTGGACTTTGTACTAGTTGAACTCACTCTTTATTTAGATACACATCCAGATGACACCGCCGCGATTAATCAATTTAATGACTTTTCCTATAAACGAAGAGTATTAAAACAAAAGATGGAAGAAAAATACGGGCCACTCCAACAGTTTGGAAATAGCTATTCTAATGCCCCTTGGGAATGGAGCAAAGGTCCTTGGCCATGGCAAATATAAAGGAGAGAAACTATGTGGATTTATGAAAAAAAATTACAATACCCAGTTAAAGTAGGAACTTGCAATCCAGCACTTGCAAAATTACTAGTTGAACAGTACGGTGGTGCAGACGGTGAACTGGCTGCTGCCCTTCGCTATTTAAATCAGCGTTACACGATTCCTGACAAGGTTGTCGGTTTACTAACCGATATTGGTACAGAAGAGTTCGCACATCTAGAAATGATCGCTACAATGATTTATAAATTAACAAAAGATGCAACACCTGAACAAATGAAAGCTGCTGGATTAGACGCACAGTACGCTAATCATGATAGTGCGTTGTTTTATCATAATGCTGGTGGCGTTCCCTTTACTGCTACTTACATTCAAGCAAAAGGAGACCCTATCGCAGATTTATATGAAGATATTGCCGCTGAGGAAAAAGCACGCGCAACATATCAATGGCTCATTAACTTATCAGACGATCCCGACATAAATGATAGCTTACGATTCTTACGTGAACGAGAAATTGTCCATTCACAACGTTTCCGAGAAGCAGTTGAAATTTTAAAAGAAGAACGTGATAAAAAAATATTTTTTTAAAACACGTATCCTAGCGATATGTGTTTTTTTACGTTATAAGTTAAATCCTTCCTATTAAAGATATAAATAGTATATTTATTCGATTTAATGCATTATTTTTTAATATTTTCAAAATTCCCTATTGCTTTCTAGTCATCAGACCTTTAAAATAGTAACAGTTACTCGACAAATTATTTGAATTTTCGACAAAAACACTCATTAGGAGGATTTTCTTTATATGCGTACAACTTTAAAACCAGCGCAAATACTTTCGATTAGTTTGTTACTATTCGCAGTTTTCTTCGGTGCTGGTAATATGATTTTCCCACCACTCCTTGGACTTTCTTCTGGAGAAAACATGTGGGTTTCTATTGCAGGATTTATTATTACAGACGTCGGTTTATCTTTACTAGCAATCGTTGCTGTTGCCCTCGCGGGTGGTAGTTTCAATAATTTAGCGAGCCGTGTCCATCCAAAATTCGCAGCAGTATTCGCTATCATTATTTATCTTTCAATCGGCCCACTATTTGTTATTCCACGAACTGGATCTGTATCTTACGAAATTGGGATTGCACCACTTTTCCCAGACCAATGGTACTCTATGTTAGTTTTTAGTGCGATTTTCTTTACAGTCGTCTACTTCTTATCATTAAATCCATCAAAATTAGTAGATCATATCGGAAAAATATTAACGCCAATTTTACTGGTAATTATTGCAATTATGGCAACAAAAGCAATTCTTTCACCAGGAACGTTTACAGAACCTGTTGGTGACTATAAAGAAATTCCATTTTTCAAAGGATTTCTTGAAGGATTTTTAACGTTAGATGCAATCGGCGCACTCGTATTATCAACGATTGTTGTAAATGCAATTCGCCAAAACGGTATACAAGAGAAAAAATCGATTGCGAAATATACAATTATTTGCGGAAGCATTGCAGCCCTATTCTTAACAATTGTTTATTTCCTACTCGGTTATATCGGCGCCTCAAACGGCAACTTAGGACAATTCGAAAACGGTGGTCAACTATTAGCGACTGTTATGTACCAATTCTTTGGGACAAGCGGTAATGTTTTATTAAGTATCGCCATTATCTTCGCTTGTTTAACAACAGCAATCGGCGTTGTAAGTGCATTCGCCAACTATTTTGCAACAGTATTAACGAACGTTTCTTACAAAAAGCTCGTACTATATGTTTGTATCTTTAGCTTCGTTATTTCAAACTTAGGTTTAAGTTTATTAATCAAAATTACATTACCTGTATTAATTATTTTATATCCAATTACGATTATTTTAATTTTCGTATCATTTATAGATAAATATACGAAACGTAAACCTTCTGTCTACATCGGAGCAATGATCGCAGCATTCATTATTAGCTGTATTCATGCACTTGATAATGTGGGAATGATACCAAGTTTTATCGCTAATATCGTACACACGATTCCTTTTTATAACTTAGGAATCGGCTGGATCGTTCCAGCAATAATTGGTGGTATAATCGGATACTGTATTCCGCAAACAGAAGCTGAAGGTGAAGTTTCTGCAAAGTAAAAAGAAGCAAGCATGAAATCCATGCTTGCTTCTTTTTCTCTTCACATCGTATGTTTAAACGTAAACAACTCTTCCTTTGACTGTACAGCAGATTGTTCCTCTTCTACAACTTCCTTCTTTATTTCTCCCCCTAATCGAACTTTCAACATCGCCTCTTCTATACTTTTTACAATCATATTTCCTGAAAAAATGGTAAGCCCGAAAAATGTAATTGGGACGAGAGGAATCCATGGATGCACTGTTAAAGATCTAAAGTATACCCCAATTAACCCTGACCATTCATGTGTGTACGATTCTATTTCTTTTATCCCTATCGGTCCACCAAACTGGACTGTCCCTCCAAAAAACACCTCAAGCAACCCTAAATGAAGTAAAATGGTCAAGGTTTGAGTAAACTGTTGAAGAAATACAAGTATAAACGTCATATAGAGATGCGGAAAAAGATGCCTTATAACAATGTGCCTTCTCGATCCACCTAATATGCGCGCTGCATCAATAAATTCTTCTGTTTGTAATTTACGAACTTCCTTCGCGACATACAGTGCAATAACTGGCAAAGCAAGCGCTACAAGTAATACAACTTGAAACGAAGCTCGCTCAAAAAAAGTTGATGTCTCCTCTCCGCTTCCAAAGGTATTCACAGATTGAAGAAAGAAATACGCAATCATAACTGTCGGAATAACTGTGAAACTATCAAAAAAAGCCTCAATCTTTGAAAAGCCTCTTTTTATATATGTTCCGAGCAAAACACCGAAAAACACTCCTATTACCATTCTAAGTAATGCGATTAAAAACGATATTCCAATCGTCCACTTTGCTCCCTCAATTACTAAATGTAAAAGGTCATATCCATTCCGGTCTGTCCCAAGTAAAAATTGGAATGAAGGTGAAAACGGTGGCACTTCTGGGTTTCCTGCCGCATCATATTGCAGTGTAACTTTTCTAATCTGTCCATCATTCCATATCGTATTTCCAATACTCAAAAGAACTAATATGAGAAAAAATCCAACGCTTATCCAAAACCTTTTATCACGTTTTATATACGTCCACATATTATAATCTCTCCTTCATCGCAGCCGGAACGAGATAATGAAACGATTTAAATAAAATAAAAATTGGAATGTAGATAAGTAGCACACTAACAATGAACAACTCAACCTTCATATCCGGATATGATTTCACAAACATAAAAATACCTCTCGTATTAAAAATCCATTCTATAATATATAAATTTGATAACATAAACCAAATATTCGTTTTTGCAAAAAAGAGTGTACTAAGCAACACATTTCGCAAAATATGACGATTTAAAATATGAAAACGACCTAAGCCCTTCGCCTTAGCAAATAATACATAATCTTTTTCTAACTCATTTTCAAAACGAAGTACTAACAGTTTTACAAACATAATCGTAGTCGGGATGCTCAAACAAAGTATCGGCAATCCTCTAATGGACTCGCCTCCAATTGCCGCAATTTTAAAAGGTAAAAAACCTGTTTGTTTAAAAAACCATATAACCAAAATTTGTGATCCTAAAATAAGAAGAATGTCTGGAATGGATTCTAGAAAGATGAGAAACGATTTAATTCGATGTTGTATACGCGGTGAACTACTCATAATCATATAAACGATACAAAATGCTACCAATAATGAAATGCAAAATGCAGACAAGAAAATAACCATTGTTTCTTTATAATGAACAAACAACTGTGGAAATAAAAATTTATCACTTGCATATTGCATATTGGAAATATCCATTAATTTCGCAAATACTTCTTTTAGACTCTTTATGTACGCTGATACATTCAGCTCAAATCCATAAAATAATTTCGGCAGTGCCCCTAAAAAAATAATACCCAAAATTGAAATGATAAATTGAATTGTCATTTCCATCCCATTCAAAAAAACTTTCTTTACCATTTTCCCCCTTCTCTCTATATAATTTACTCTTTAATTTTATTCTTAATTTTCTGAATTGTAAATATTTACAATAAAAAAATCACTAGGTTATGATCCTAGTGATTCTTTATGCACATGTTTTTCACTTTTTGAAAACGGCATATACAAAATGAAACATCCAATAAGCGCTGCAATTTCTAATGAAATAATATAGTAAGGATATGGTCCTAACATATCAAGTAATGAAGCCGTTTCTGGCTTATGAGCTAAAAACATATAATTACCACCTGTTTTGTAATTTACAAACGAAACAATCGGAATCAATATGTTTAAAAATATCATTGTGCGTTTAATAGATTGTACTGTCGGACGATATCCTTCCACCCAAGTCATAAAGAGCGGTGCCCAAATGAGCAATACATGTGCGATAAAATATTCAATAAATCGAAAATGCGGAAAAGCATACTGCAAGTTCGGTGTTAAAATGGCTTGTGATGCACCAATAATTCCTGTGAAAAATACAATCTCATATATGCGGTAACTTTTCGTTATGATCATAATCGACGCTAATAATAAACTAATCGTACATAACTCAAACGGTAATGAAGTGCCTAGCTCAAAAATCCCTGCTTTCCACTCCCACATATGAAGCCCAATTTCACTCCCTATAAATAAAAATGCAATCGCATATCGAACCGTTATATTCCACTCACTTTGACGTAATACATCTTGATATTGATACAAAAAAAATATCCCCACCAACATAATAAATAATATAAGGGCGTGTTGCCTTGAGTATGGAATAAATGGTTTTAATGGATGCGCGCTAAAATAAGCTTCCATCTTCCTTCCTCCTCTCTTTCATACAATATTATTGTAAGAAAGAAACGACGAGTCAATTCATTTGCTTACACTGGGACAAGCTCTACCTTACATTTACATATTCATACCTTACAAAACTGTAAGGTTATTGTAAGCTAAAACGATTTGTCAGATTCTTCACCTCTTCTATACTGAATGTAGATACTAAAACGAACGAAAAGGTGATAAATAGATGAAGAAGAAAAATAAAGTGTTAATTACTAGTGTAGTAGCAATCGGAATTGCAGCTGGATCATACTTTGCATTTGCTGGCGGCGGTTCAGACGTAGCAATGGCATATAGCGGATATAAAGTAACAGAAAAACAAATCGAAAACGCACAAAAATTTGGCGGTGAAGTCATTCCAAACGGAATCGAAACAATTTCATTTGATCCAACAAAAGGTACGTATGAATTAGCTGTTAAAAAAGGTGAGGAAGTAAAAAAAGGTCAACTTCTGTTTAAATATAATGATCCTACTGCTAAACAAGGTGTAACGGAAGCAGAAATGCAAAAGAAAATCGCACAAAAAGAAGTAACATTGTTCCAAAAACAAATTGATGCAGCGAAACAAAAATTACAAAAAGATAAAAATGCCGGCCTTCCTACTGAAGCATTAAAAGCATCCGAAGTTGAAGTTGGGCAATTAGAATCACAACTTGAAATGAAGAAATTTGAAGTAGAAAAAGCTGATGAAATGATTAAAGCAGCAAAAGAGAAAGTAAACACACTTTCTGTAACAAGTCCTGCTGATGGCGTAATTGATGATATCGTGAAAACTGTAGATGAAAAAACAGGTATGAGCGGTATTACACTTCGTCACGCTGGTCCATTTAAAGTGAAAGGTCAACTTTCTGAATATGAGCTTGCTAGTATGAAAGTTGGGCAAGAAGTAACTGTTTCTTCAAAAACGGTCGCTGGTAAGACTTGGACAGGAAAAGTAACAGAAATCGGTTCTACACCATTAAAGAGTATGGACGAAAACAAAACAGTTTCTAACTATCAATTCACTGTCACATTAGATAATAGTGAAGAATTACAAAACGGCTTCCACGTTTACGTAACAAGTAAATCTGGCGAAGCAACTGGTACAATTGTTCCGAAAAGCAGCATCGTGAAAAAAGGTGACAAAAATGTTGTCTTCGTCGTAAAAGACGGTAAAGCGAAAGAACAAGCAGTTACTGTTGAATTTGAGACTGATAGCGAAGTAAAAGTTTCTGGAGTAAAAAAAGGAGAACAAATTATCTCTAAACCTGAAAAAGACTTAAAAGATGGTATGGAGGTTGTCGTTGAATGATTAACTTAAAAGGCATCACGAAATCCTTCCAAAATGGTGCAGAGTCCGTTCAAATTTTACACGGAATTGACGTAACACTAAACCAAGGGGAATTCACTTCTATTATGGGACCATCTGGTTCTGGTAAATCAACATTAATGAACATTATCGGTTGTTTAGATAAACCGACGACAGGTACGTATGAATTAGCAGGGCAAAACATTTCAAACATGTCTGAAACAGAACTTGCACGTGTTCGTAATAAAGAGATCGGATTTGTATTCCAAAACTTTATGTTACTACCAAGGCTTACAGCACTTCAAAATGTAGAGCTACCTCTTATCTACGCTGGAGTCGATAAAAAAGAAAGACGTGAGCGTTCATTAGCCGCTTTAACGAAAGTCGGCTTAGCTGATCGTGCTACTCACTTACCGAACGAATTATCAGGTGGACAAAAACAACGTGTCGCAGTCGCACGTGCAATCGTAAATAATCCAAAATTCATCTTAGCCGATGAACCAACAGGAGCACTTGATACGAAAACAAGTACACAAATTATGGACCTCTTTTACGAGTTAAACAAACAAGGCTCAACAATCATTATGATTACCCATGACCGTGAAATCGGGGAAGCTGCAGCACGTCAAATTGTAATTCGTGACGGAAATATCGTCCAAGATTGGAGAGGTTAATTTTGAACACGAGTGAAAATATACGCATGGCCCTTTCCTCTATCTTTGCTCATAAAATGCGTTCTATCTTAACGATGTTAGGTATTATTATCGGTATTAGCGCTATTATTACTATCATTTCAATGGGTGATGGTACAAACGCAAAGTTTAAAAAAGAGTTAGGCCAAGGAAAAGATAATGAAGTAACGATTTACTACAAAAACCCTGATTATGGACCAGACAACGCCAAAATTACAGCTGATATGCTAAACCGTCTTCAAACTGTACCAGGCGTTAAAGATGTGTATCCAGATGTAAGTATGAAAGTGAAAGCATCTGCTGGTTCAAAAGATGTTTCTCTTGATTTAAAAGGTGGAACAGGCGACTTCATGACAGATTCGAAAATAAAATTAGTTCACGGTCGTGAACTAAACGACAGCGAATTAAACCAAGCAATTCCTGCTGTTATATTAAATGAGGAAGCTTTCAATAAACTATTTAATGGTTGGGAATCAAATTTATACACAGATATAAAAGGAAAACCATATAAAGTAGTCGGTGTGTACGAAACGAAAAATGAATTTGGAATGGCTATGTCAGAAGGTTATACATCACTTGAGAATGCCCCTGTCATTTCTGGAGTAACTGAGTATGACACTGTAAAATTAACGCTCGTTTCCCCAGCAGAACGTAAAAGTGTAGAAAAACAAGCCGTTTCTGTTTTAAATGAAATGAAGGCTCCTAAATTTGAGCATAAATTTGAAGCGCAAGATATGGGTGAATTTACGAAGCAATTAGACGAATCAATCGGTATGATGAAAATGGTATTCGGTGGTATTGCTGCTATCTCCTTACTTGTTGGTGGTATCGGTGTAATGAACATCATGCTTGTATCTGTAACAGAACGTACACGTGAGATTGGTATTCGTAAAGCGCTTGGTGCAACGCGTGGTAAAGTATTAACACAATTCTTAATTGAATCTTGTATTTTAACAGGACTCGGTGGTTTCATCGGATTCATGCTCGGTATTTTCTTCGCTTGGATCGTCTCAATCTTTGCCGGATGGCCACTTGTTGTCTCAAAAGAACTTGGACTTCTTGCAGTAGGTATCTCAATGTTAATCGGTATTATATTCGGTTTACTGCCAGCTAACAAAGCTGCAAAACTGGATCCAATTGAATGTTTACGATATGAATAAATAAAAAACGTAGGAGTTTACACTCCTACGTTTTTTATTTATCTATTAAATCGTGTTTCTTCTATTATATATGTTTCACGTTATAAACACATTTAATTATTTTAACCTACTAAAGCTATTATAGAATCCTATTATTGCAAAAATAATATGTGACAGACCAAAATCAAGGCGTAATTTTTTCCATACCTCGACTTATTTTGTAACAATTATGGCGATTTTTTATTAAATTTCACCTCATTTATATTCCTCTACACCCAAAATAGTTATTTTTACATAACTATTCACCTGTTTCAACAGCAAAATACGCCATTTTTGTAACGTCAGAGAAACAATTGTGTAACATTACAGAAATATTATTAACCTATTAGAAATTGAAATACTCCCCTTTTTATGCATCATATGCTCAAACCTCCCCTAAAAACTATAAGAAAGCGCTTTTAGGATATTACTGGAATTATTACAGAATATTAATGACCCGTTACGAAAGCTTTGTAATTTTATGTTTTTCGCAAATAAGAAAATAATGGTTGCTATAATGAGGTCAACGAAAACAAATGCAATGGAGGCTATTATGAAAAAATTTATGGGTATAGCAACAGCAGCGGTTTTTGGTCTTGGGATTTTCACAACATCTGCTAAAGCAGAAACAATCGTAACGACTGATGTACTAAATGTACGAGAAAACCCAACTACTGAATCAAAAGTTGTAGGAAAATTATTAGATGGATATAAAGTAAATGTTTTACATACAGAAAACGGATGGTCAAAAGTGAAATTGAATAGCGGTAAAGAAGCTTTCATTAGCGCTGACTATACAAAAGACACTTACTACGTAACAGCTAACGTATTAAACGTACGTGCTGGTGCAAACACAGACTCAGAGATTCTTGGTAAATTGAAGCAAGATGATGTAATTGAAACAACACACCAAGTTGAAAATGATTGGATCCAATTTGAATATAACGGAAAAACAGCTTATGTTCATGTTCCTTATTTAACAGGTAAAGCTCCAGTTAAAGTTCAACCAGCAGTGAAAGTTGAAAAAGCAACTAAAGTTCAAGATACAGCTAAAGTTCGTGAAGCAGTTAAAGCAGGAGAAGTAGCTGAAACTCAAGCAAAAGCTAAGGCTCAGGAAGCAACTAAAGCTCGTGAAGCGGCTGAAGCTCAAGCAGCGGCTAAAGCAGAAGAGGCAGCTAAGGCTCAAGAGGCAGCTAAAACTCAGGCAGAAGCTAAGGCTCAAGAGGCAGCTAAAACTCAGGCAGAAGCTAAAGCTCAAGCAGCGGCTGAAGCTCAAGCAGAAGCTAAGGCTCAAGAAGCAGCTAAAGCTCGTGAAGCTGCTAAAGCTCAAGCAGCAGCAGAAGCTCAAGCAGCGGCTAAAGCAGAAGAGGCAGCTAAGGCTCGTGAAGCAGCTAAAGCTCAGGCAGAAGCTAAGGCTCAAGAGGCAGCTAAAGCTCGTGAAGCGGCTAAAACTCAAAAACCAGCTACACAACAACCTGTTGCAAAAGAAACTGAAACAAGTGCACCATCATCTTCTCGTGAGTTACGCGTTGTAGCAACAGCTTACACAGCAGATCCACTTGAAAATGGTTATAAAGCAGGCGACCACGTAAAATCAGCTATGGGTCATAACTTAACAGCTAATCCAAACATGAAACTTATTGCAGTTGATCCAAGTGTAATTCCATTAGGTTCAAAAGTATGGGTTGAAGGTTACGGAGTAGCAATCGCTGGTGATACTGGTGGAGCTATTAAAGGTAATAAAATTGATGTTTTAATGCCTGATAAAGGCACATCAAGTAACTGGGGACGTAAAACAGTTACAGTGAAAATTTTAAACTAATTACTATATAAAAAAGAGTCAGTCTCATTGTTGAGGCTGACTCTTTTTTATATGATTCTTATATTCTTTCTTTCTCTTGAAAGTAACTAATATGCTCCCGAAGCCACTGTCGCTCTGACATAAATAAATTCCCTCGTTTTTTATATACTTTATCAAACGTCTTTAAAACTTCTTCATAATCAACAAACTTATGTAAAAAACGAAGCGCGATGCCATATATCTGTCTCTTCATCAGCCATCCGCCTTAATAAATCATCTATATACTCTTCCATCTCCTTCTCTCCCGTCCAAATGAAATCTATCTCTTTGCATTCTATATACGATAGACTAGCATTTCAACAGAAAAAAGAGGATGCTGTGGCATCCTCTCCTTCCCTATTCCACACAAGTAAACTGTGTCCAAGCTCCTACGTAATCTAATAAGAATAACTCCTCTTCCGCAATTGTACCGACAATATTTTTCCGTTCATCTATCGGCATTTCTTTTAGAATGATTTGTAGTTCGCCTTTATACTTGCCAAATGAGTTGTTACCAATTACAACTTGCCCTCTTTCTTGTAGTACACTTTTGCGCACTGGGAAGTCATAGTCTTTGTACTTTTTACGTACTTCTGTAGAACGTACCATATATTCTGTTATGTCGCCGCGTCTTACATGTAATTCTTGCAGTGTCGCTTTCTTCTCTACTTCAGTCGCTTCGTCTACAAAGTGTACTTTCAGCTGTAACATGTAACGATTTAAGTTTCCTAGTTTCTCTAACTCTTCTTCACTCGCATAAGCATTTCCGATAATCACATCATCGATTAGCCCTGTTGCCCATAAATGTTTCGCTTGTACTTCAATTGGTAAGTTACGATGTTGTTCTAACGTACATAATCCGTCATTAATATCCCATGGACCGATGTCAGCTGCATGTGACGTAATAAAGGCTGCCGTGCGAATACCGTGCTTTTTAAAACGTTCACTACAGCGAATGAAATAGTCATACGGAAGGCCAGTAAATTTTTGCGGATAGAAGTTATGACAACCAATTAAAGCTGACTTATTCGCTTGATGCGAAAGAATATTTTCTAAGTACGCAATATCATTACTTACGTTTAGCTCAATTTTTAAGCCGTACGGATTATTCGTCATTTTCGCTTCTGTTAATCCGTCAAATCCTACATCTAAACGAATACCATCTGCGCCTAGCTCTGCGAAAAATGATAGATCACTATAACTAATACCAAGCTGATCAAACACCGCTGGAGCTACATCTAAAATAACTTCCATATTGTTATCTTTTGCATGATTAATAATTTCTTTAAATTCAGCTACAATCTCTTCTTTCGGACGATTCACGGATAATAGACAAGTGAATATTCTTGAAAAACCGTGGCGTGCCGCTGCCGAAATGTATTCCATGTCTTTTTCTTTCGTTGAATGCTCTGGATAAAGTGAAATTCCTAATTTACGCTCCATGCTTTTGCATCTCCTTCACACGTTGTATTAATGCCATGCTCGTAAATCTATATTTTGCAGATAAACATGTTGCACATAAAATCGTTGGTACAATGATAACGTACGGTGATTGTAAGCTTAGCATTACATATGCACCCATTGAACTACCGATAAATACAATTGATACGAGTAGTAAAACTAATAAAGATTTACTTTGTACCCATTTTGAATAATGCGCAATACACTGTCCCGCTACGAATGTAATTAAGATGATAATTGCTCCGAGCATTCTGTTTTCTCCTCTCCTGCTAATTGTTGTTTCTCATATATTTTGAAGAATGGATAGTAAATAACGAATGAGATAACAAAGTTAACAAGTACAAGTACACCAGCCATAATTGTCCAGTCTGTACTAATAACTGCTGCAATCGGCGCTAACATCGTAAATGGCAATTTCGCCATCATCATTGGAATCATACCTGAAACAACTGCGAAATATGATACCGTCGTTGTCACTAGCGGTGTAATTACGAACGGGATAATTAAAACTGGGTTCATTACAATTGGTGCTCCGAAAATAATCGGTTCGTTAATATTGAATAAACCTGGTACGAATGATAATCTACCTAATTCTTTTAGGAACTTAGATTTAGAGAACATAAACATAATAACTAAAGCTAGCGTTGATCCTGATCCACCAATCCATACGAACCATTGGATAAATTGCTCTGTAAATAAGTTTGGTAACTGATGTGCATTTCCTGTAGCCGTGAATACTTCCATATTTTCAAGAATCGCTGAATCCCACATTGGACGGATAATTGGTCCTAAAATCGCTGGACCATGAATACCGAATGACCAGAAGAACACAATTAAGAATACTGTTAATAGACCGCCGAATAAATTATTTCCTACTAATACTGACTTTAATGGCCCGATTAAATATGTGATTGTAGTATTTAAATCGAATTTCAAACCGTAACGAATACCCCAGAATAAAAGAATAACTACTAACGTCGGAATTAGTGCTGCAAACGAATTTGAAACTGCTGGTGGTACACTATCTGGCAATTTAATTGAAATATTATGCTTAATCATAAAATGATAAATTTCTACTGCAATTAATGCTGTAACAATTGCGCCGAATAGAGATGTTGCACTTAATGTTCCTACTGAAATATATCTACCTGCATCAATAACACCTGGTACAGCTTTCGTAATTTGAATTGGTTCAACTGATGCTAGTAAAAAGGCGAGTACAGATAATAATCCTGCACTTAATTGATTGAGCTGATAAAAATTCGCGAGTGAGGCCCCTACCCCAAATGCTGCGTATAATGCCATTAGCCCTACTGTAAATCGGAATGGAATATCTAAAATATGGCGAAATGGTGCAATCCACTCCATATATGCATCAATTGGTAAGTTTAAAAAGATAACGAAAAATGATCCGACAATCGTTAACGGCAATGTAGAAATAACCCCGTTTCGAATTGCTAATAAATGTCGTTGTCCTGCAATCTTTTGTGTTGTTGGCATAATCTTTTGTTCCATAAAACTCATAAACCCATTCATCAATACCCCTCCTCTTTCTTTTTTTAATGAAAGAACGAAATAAAGTTATAACATTATAATGTTTATGTTTAAAAAAATATAATTATACTAAAACTAATTGTTCTGCTTGTTTAAGTACTTTCAAACCATCACACATGCCATAATCTCGTTGCTCTATAATTGCAACTGGTATATTGTATGACTTCGCAAGAAACTCTACAGCTGGAAATAAATATTTCACTTGCGGACCGATTAAAACGACATCAGCTTCCTTAATTTCCAGTTTCACAAGTTCTGAATCTACTGCTTTAATTTTATAATTCTTCCCTTGTTTCTTTGCCTCTTCTTGCATTCTTCTTACGACCATACTCGTTGACATGCCGGCTGCACAACATAATAAAATATACATATTACACTGTCACTTTCTCTTCCACTCGTTTATGAAGAGTAATAAATTCTTCAGCAAGTTCCTTCACTGTAATTGCATTCATTAAATGATCTTGTGCATGCACTAATAATAAACTGATTTCTGCATGATTTCCTCTTGCCTCTTCTTGTATTAAATCCGTTTGAATACGATGAGCTGCTGAAATTTCCTCACTAGCAAGTTCCATCTTTTCACTCGCATTCTCAAAATCTCCTTGTCTTGCAAAAGCTATTGCCTCAAGCGCAGCGCTTCTTGCGTTGCCACCATGTAAAATTAATGCAAATGGAGTTTGCATATCAGTCATTTTAAATTCCCCCAAGCTATGTTTTTTCTATATTTTCATCTTATTATGAAAACGCATTCATTTAAACATAAAAAACTTCCGTTATGTAACGGAAGTTTTTATATACTTTTCTTATACAGATAATAATATTTCTTGAAACTCTTCCATTCCTTCAGCCTGAGTTAATTTCTCTATCGTACTCTGACTAGACATAATATCATATAAAAAATCATAAAGTCGTTGTAAATCTTCATTATTATTGCGCTTCACACTAAATAAAATAATCACTTGTACTTTTTTATCTCCCCAATCAACGGCCTTATCAAGTGTACAAAACATCAAAAATGTTTCCTCACTTAATAATTGCATCGGATGAGGAATCGCAACTAAATTCCCAACTGCTGTCGGAGATGTATTTTCTCTCTCCATAACAGAATCATAAAAGTTTGCTGGCACATAGTTTTTCTCAGCAGCTTTCTCACATAAAAACTGGATAACTTCTTCTTTCGTAGAAGCACTATGATTCAAAAATAGCAAATCTTCCTTAATATATTGTTGCACACTGTCATTCACATGTGTAAATAAATACTTACCAATCGATTTTATCTCTTTTTCATCAAATATTGAGTTTACCTTAATAACTGGAACAGGCAAGCCACTTGGAATATGAATCGTACTAATAATACAATCAATTTTATCTCTATACAGATCTTCTACTTTCAATTGATAATACCCTGTAATCCCTACAATATCCAGTTTATCTCGAAATTGTGATAAAACCTTATATTTCAATAGCTGCGCACTACCTTGACCGGTCGCACAAACTAATAAACATCTTTTCTTTTGATTCTGTTCCTGTGAACGGCTCATCGCTCCGCCGAAGTGAATCGCAATATAACCAATTTCACTTTCCGGAATCGATTCACCCGTATATTCCCCAATTATATCTCCAACAAGAACCGCAATTTCAAAAGCATACGGATAATTCTTTTTCACTTCTGCCAAAAGAGGATTTCTCGTATTTAAATTATATTTCAAACGGTTTAATAACGTTTTTAAATGAACACCAAATCCAAATAATAACTCTTCATCGTAATAAAAAATAAGATTCCGTTCTTCCGCTACTTTAAAAAGAATATGCTGCATAAGCGCATATATATCTTTCCCTACTAGTTCTTCTACATTTTCATAGTGATCTCTCGTTGCAACAGTCGTACTTAATAAATGCATCGTTACATATAAAACTTCTTCTTCTGGAAAGGAAAGTTTCAGCTCTTTCTCTAAATCCCCTAGAATTTGTTTCGCAATTGTATATTCTTTCTTTATGATAAGCTCCGATTGTTCTGCGTTTAGTGCATTCATATAATGCTGATCCTCACAACGCTTTAATACAATTGCAATGTGAATGACTAAATTATCAATTTCTATATCTGATAAATATATCGTCCCTCCCTCAATATACTTTAATATAACTGAACGGATGAGTGATCTGTGAGGTAACGATAAATATGTATCCTCCTCCTCAAATTGCTCATGAAACGGAGTATGCTCATAACGCAGCAAACCATATTGTGATAAACAAGAACGAATATTAAACTCTTCGCCAACAATACGTATACCATAATACGGTCTCTTTTCAATTTGTAATTGATAGCGACTACAAATATCGGTAACATCTTTCATAATTAAGTTTACCGTTGATTTACTCACATAAATTTCTTCTGCTAACTGTGAAAGCTTCACATACCCATCTGTCGTTAACACACGCTGCAAAATATAAGTTACTCTCTCTTCATAAGACGTTGGTATTTGTTCCGTTTGTTTTTGAAATACACTCATGCAAAAATCTTCAAATTTCTTCGCTTGTATAATTTCTAGTTCGTATCCATTTCCTCTTTGTGATTCAATTTCCGCTCCGTGTTCTCTCAATATATCATTTAATAATTTTATATCCTTTTGAATCGTCTTTGTTGATACATGTAAACGGCTCGCTAAAAAAGCTCGATTTAACATCGATTTCTCTTCTAAAAACTCCTCTAAAATAGAAATTAATCGCTGATGCACCTTTGCCATAGCTCTTCCTCTCGCTCTTTGTATATAAAGGGGGAAAAGCTGCTGAAATCAGTAGTTTTCCCCCTTTATATTCTCTCTATTTCTTTAATGTAAATCCAAATTTATCCCATGCTTGTAAATAATCTAATAAGAAAATTTCTTCTTCCACAATTCGGCCAACTACATTTGTTTTTCCTGTATTCACCATATCTTTTAGCGCAATTTGTAATTCACCTTTATACTGACCATATTGCTCATTATCAATTAAAAGATCGCCACGCTTAATTTCACGCGTATTATGAGGTTTAAATTCTTCTTTTTTATATTTCACACGGCTTTGTGTAGAACGAATCATATATTCAGATACATCTCCGCGATAAAAATGAGGTTCGTCTAATACGATAATTCTTTCTAGTTCTGTCGTTGTATCATATAGTCCTATATCAAATGTTTGTTTCTCTTTATTTAATGCACCTAGTGCTTGTAATTCTTCTTCTGATGCATACGCATTCGCAATAATCACGTCATCAATTAATTCTGTCGCAAATAAATGCTTCGCCTGTGTTGTCATCGGTAATTCACGATGCTGCTCTAACGTACATAATCCTTCTGTTACTGGCCAAGGCCCATATGTTGCATCAAATGATGAAATGAATGCAGCTGTTCTCATGCCGTAATCTTTGAATTGTTTCGAGCATTTAATGAAATGATCGTATGATAATCCTGAATAACGGTGCGGATAAAAGTTATGACAACCAATTAAATTTTCACGATTTGGTCTATGGCTCATAATGTTATCTACATATTTCGTACCGTTGCTCATATTAATTTCGATTTTTAATCCATACGGGTTGTACGTCATAATGGATTCTTCTAAACCAGAGAATCCAACATCTAAACGAATGCCGTACGCACCTAGTTCATGGAAGAACGATAAATCATTATATGAAATACCAAGTTGTTCAAAAACAGATGGACTAATATCAACTAACACTTGAAACCCTAATGCATTTGCATGAGAAATCGTTTCTTTAAACTCTTCTATAATTTTTTCTTTTTCCCCATCTACAGATAATAAACATGTGAATACACGAGTAAATCCGTATTTACTTGCTAATGTTAAATACTCCTTATCTTTCTCCACTGTTGAATGTTCTGGATAAATAGAAATACCTAATCGTCTCATATGTACACGCCTCTTTCTTCATCGTTTTGTAAACCTTTTCAAATATATGTAGCGAAAAAGTATATTTCCCCTTCTCATTCACTACTTTTTTGAATCCGCTTTCTTTAAAGAAAAAACAGTTTCTATCCTTCATAACAACTACCGGTATATACATCTATACTTTACATCTTTTTTTTATAATTGTGTAGCTTTTACACAAATTTGTCAGTTTTTTCGTTTTAAAAATTGTTATCCGTTTTCAAGACACCTTCCTTGACTGTTACGTTGACCAATACATATACTCGAAAGAAAAGAGATAAAGTGAAACTTTAATCAGCGGGGGTTTTGTTCATCCCCCACTGATTATTAGTTGAACCAATCGGGCGTTTACGGGCAGTTGATTTCCCACCTAACTTCTTTGCTCTAGCCGGATTTTGAGGTGGGAGTTTTACTGCCCGTGAATAGCGGGAAAATTTTATATAGGGGATGAATATATGGGAGAAGCAATACTCGTAAAACGAGAACCGTTATGGACAAAAGAATTTGTTGCTTTAATTTTTGCAAACTTATGTATGTTTTTAGGGTTTCAAATGTTAATTCCGACTTTACCTGTTTATGTGAAAGAAATTGGTGGCACAAGTTCCAATATCGGATTTGTTGTCGGTATGTTTACCGTGGCGGCACTTTTTGTTAGACCGCTAACTGGAAACGCCTTGCAGAAATTCAATAAAAAAATCATTTTAATAATCGGTACTGCTATTTGTTTACTTGCTATGGGCAGTTACCTTTTCGCCTCGACCGTTTTTCTCTTATTAGCCGTTCGTATTTTACACGGCGCTGGATTTGGTATTACAACGACTACATATGGAACTGTCGTTTCTGATTTAATTCCAGCAGCTCGCCGAGGAGAAGGCATGGGATATTTCGGCCTTTCTGGAACAATTGCAATGGCGCTCGGTCCATTAATCGGACTATGGCTTATGCAAACATATAACTTCACCGTTCTTTTTTTATGTGCACTTTCATGCACAATAGCTTCATTAATATTAACGAAACTACTTCAAATAAAAAAAACGAAACAACCACCGCAGCAATCATCTAGTACTTTTCTCGATGGATTTATTGAGCGCAAAGCTTTACTTCCTTCATTATTAATATTATGTATTACATTAATGTACGGGGGAATCGGAAGTTTTATCACACTATTCGCTACCGAAGTTGGCATTGCTGATATTAGTCTCTTCTTTTTATTTAACGCACTGGCAATCGCTGTAACTCGTCCATTTTCTGGAAAACTATATGATGCGAAAGGCCATGCATTCGTCATTATTCCAGGAGTTATTATAACGTTTACAGGTATTATTTTATTGTCCTATACGACTACAATTCCAAGCTTAATTATTGCAGCAGCATGTTACGGAAGTGGTTTTGGGGCGATTCAACCTGCGCTACAAGCATGGATGATTGACCGCGTAGCACCACACCGACGAGGAGTCGCAACAGCTACATTCTTCTCAGCATTTGACCTTGGAATTGGCGCTGGAGCAATTATTTTTGGATTCATTGCACATTTTACAAACTATGCAACTGTATATCGTTACTCCTCTTTGTTACTTATTGCTTTCCTGTTCATTTACATCACAAGCTTACGGAAACAAAAACAGAAAGGTAAAATAAACAAAAAAGCCGTTGGATAATGTTAACTCGCTCTATTTCAAAGTACTTAGACTAAAAAAATTATATATACAAATGCAAAAAGCAGTGGATTTCCCCAAAAATCACACTGCTTTTTGCATTGTATTGAAAGGTGAACCATTGTTCTATTTATTCCTGTTGTTCGTATGATATTAATATATAGAACGAATTGGAGGAAATGTTGATGAAGGCAATAGTGTACACAAAATACGGTCCCCCCGACGTTCTTCAATTGAAAGAGGTAGAAAAACCTAGTCCTAAAGAAAACGAAATACTTGTAAAAATAAAAGCGACAACCGTAACAGCTGGAGATATTCGCTCAAGAAGTTTTACTGTTCCCTCTTCAGTTTGGATACCCGCTCGAATTACGCTTGGCTTCAAACATCCGAAAAAACAAATACTAGGAATGGAATTCTCTGGTGAAGTTGAATCAGTAGGAAAAGACGTTACGCGTTTTAAAGTAGGAGATCCAGTTTTCGCTGCTACCCAAACAAATTTTGGTTCTTATGCTGAATATATTTGTCTACCCGAAGATGGACCAGTATGCGTGAAGCCCTCCAATATAACCTATGAAGAAGCCGCAGCCCTTCCAATCGGAGCACGTACAGCCTTGTTTTTCCTTAGAAAAGCCAACATTCAAAACGGCCAAAACGTTCTTATTTACGGAGCTTCTGGAAGTGTCGGCAGTTATGCAGTGCAGATTTCCAAATATTTCGGTGCGACAGTGACAGGATTGTGCAGTAGCTCAAATTTAGAATGGGTAAAGTCCCTAGGAGCTGACGAAGTAATTGATTACACCGCAAGCGATTTTTCTACTATAGACGGAGCTTATGATGTTATCTTTGAAGCTGTAAATAAAAGTACATTTTCAGATTGTGTGAAATTATTAAAAGAAGACGGTACTTATATAAATATCGTCGAGCCACTACCAAGTGCTCAAATGCTATGGACGAAATTGACGAGTCGCAAGAAACTAATATTAGGTCAAAACGCACCAGAAACTTCGGAAGCACTAAACTTCCTTAAAGAACTTGTTGAGAACGGTAAGATAAAAGTGATCATCGATAGACAATATAATTTTGAGGAAATTGTTGAAGCTCATATATATGTTGAAAAAGGGCACAAAAAGGGAAATGTCGTCATAAATGTAAAGCATAACGATAACTCCTACTAAAGTGAAACTCTCTTGTTAGCAACCCTCATCAGGATTGTACGCAAATAACAGAATTCAAGAAGCACACTGCGCACAATTTTTATTATACGAAGTACTCAAACTTTTTTCACATAAAAAAACAGGGCAAATTCATATACGAATTGCTCTTTTTTTATTGTTGTAAGCACTTCAAAAAAGACGGTTTAAAATCATTCAATCGTTTTTATTTTCATTTCAAACCTCCCCATTTCCCCTACATATTTTTCTAATTTTAATCCAAAAATATGTAATGAACCATTATAAATAAATTGAAACTTTACCTAGCATACCCAATTTGGATAGTCTAGTTCTCCTATTTTTACTATCCTTAAATAGTGTGATAAATGTGACTTCTTAATAAAAATATCGGTTTCCAAACAAGGAAACCAATAAAATACAGCTATTTCTTTAAAGAATTGTAAACTTTTCACCTCTTTGTAAATTTAGTGTAAATTTTACTAGCAAACCGTTTACAGTGACTCAAGGTTCAGTTAATAATTACATCGTACATGAAATTTAAGGAGTGGAATGCGTGGAATATAATATTCAAGATATGATCTTCCAGTTCATTGGTGGATTAGGTATTTTCTTATTCGGGATTAAATACATGGGCGATGGACTGCAACAAGCAGCTGGAGATCGTCTTCGCGATATTCTAGATCGTTTTACAACAAACCCACTTATGGGCGTACTAGCAGGTATGTTAGTTACTGTATTAATCCAATCAAGTTCAGGAACAACCGCTTTAACAGTCGGACTTGTAAGTGCCGGATTTATGACATTAAGACAAGCAATTGGTGTTATTATGGGCGCGAACATCGGTACAACAGTTACTGCATTTATTATCGGAATTAAAATCGGAGAATACGCTCTCCCAATTATGGCAGTTGGAGCAATCTTACTATTCTTCTTTAAAAATAAAAAAGTACATTCTATAGGTCAAGTTGTATTCGGTTTTGGTATGTTATTCTTCGGTTTAGAATTAATGAGCGCAGGTATGAAACCTCTTCGTTCTTTAGAGTCATTCCAAGAATTAATGGTTAGCATGAGTGACAACCCAATTTTAGGTATTGTTGTCGGTACAGTCTTCACTTTAATTGTACAAAGCTCAAGTGCAACAATCGGTATTTTACAAGAACTATTCGGTCAAGGTGCAATCGATTTACAAGCTGCCCTTCCTGTATTATTCGGTGATAACATCGGTACAACAATTACAGCAGTATTAGCAGCAATCGGTACTTCAATTGCAGCAAGACGTGCAGCATTAGTTCACGTTATCTTTAATATTATCGGTACAATTATCTTTACGATTTTATTAGTACCATTTACAAGTTTAATTCAATATTTCCAAACGTCATTAAACTTAAATCCAGAAATGACCATTGCATTTGCACATGGAACGTTTAACGTAACAAATACTATTATTCAATTCCCTTTCATTGCAGTATTAGCATGGATTGTAACAAAGATTATTCGCGGAGAAGATGCTGCTATTGATTTCAAACCGCAACATTTAAACCCAATCTTTATTGAACAATCTCCAGCTATTGCTTTAACAGAAGCTCAAAAAGAAATTATTCGTATGGCTGAGTTTTCATTACATGGATTAAAAGAAGCAAATCACTTTTTAAATACACAAGACAAAAAACACGCGAACATGGCTACTCAACTAGAAGGAGCTATTAACAATTTAGATAAAAAAATTACCGAGTATTTAGTTTTACTATCAGAAAAACCACTTTCACCAACAGACTCTGAAAAACATTCTGTTTTAGCAGGTGTTGTTGGAGATATTGAACGTGTCGGTGATCATGTAGAAAACCTTGTAGAACTTGTAGATTTCCAAATTTCAAACCGTGTTTCACTATCAGGTGAAGCATTAGCTGAACTAAATGAAATGCTTGAATTAACAATTTCAACATTACAAGACGCAGTTGAAGCTTTAACAAACTTCGATACTGAACTAGCTCAAACGGTTATCGCAAAAGAACGTAAAATCGACCAAATGGAACGTGTTCTTCGTAAACGTCACGTATTACGTCTAAACGAACGCAGCTGTTCTGGCGATGCAAGTATTATCTTCGTTGATATGGTAAGTAACTTAGAGCGTATCGGTGATCACGCTGTAAATATCGCTGACGGTGTTTTAGGCGAACAAGGAAAGATCAATTTAAAACAATCATTATAATGAAGAAAAAGAGACGCTACATTACGCGTCTCTTTTTTATTTCATTTTTACAACTGTTCTTCCTTTTATCTTCCCTTGCAATATAAGTGCAAATTTCCCATCTAACTCTTCTAATGTACATTCTTCTGTATAAGACGCTAACTTTAAATTTTTCCACTCCGTCGCTAATAGCGCCCACACTTCTCTTCTCACATCCACTGGACATTGAACAGAATCTATTCCTAAAAGGCTAACTCCTCGTAATATGAATGGATATACCGTTGTATGTAACTCATGCCCTGCTACATTCCCACATGTCGTTACACAACCATCATATCGTACCAATTTCAACGCTGTTTCGAGCATCTTTCCGCCTGCAGTATCAATAACCCCAGCGTATATCCCTTTAAGCATCGGCCTTCCTGATTCATCATTCAATTCCGCACGGTGAATCACCTTTTTCGCTCCTAGACGCAGTAGCATCTCTTCTTCTTCCATTTTCCCTGTCGCTCCTACTACGTTAAATCCTAACTTACTCAAAATACTAACAGCTACACTACCTACGCCGCCTGTAGCACCCGTTACTAAAACATCTCCCGTACTAGGCGTTATTCCTGCTCTAATAAGCTTATATACTGATAAAGCAGCTGTAAAACCTGCTGTCCCGTACATCATACTTTCCTTTAATGACATTCCTTCTCGTAAAGGAATGACCCAAGATGCTGGCACGCGAATATATTCACCGAAACCACCAGAAGTATTCATACCTAAATCATATCCCGTTACAATGACTTGATCTCCTACCTTAATGGTTTCATCTTCACTACTCACAACCACTCCTGCTGCATCAATTCCTGGCGTATGAGGATACGTTCTCGTAACACCTTTATTTCCAGTAGCTGAAAGGGCGTCTTTATAATTTAAGGAAGAATAATGAACCCGTATTAACACATCTCCCTCTGGTAAACTACTTACTTCTCTCTCAACAACTTTTCTTTCAAACTGATGATTTCCCATTTCGTTCACAACGATTGCTCGGAATGATGTATGATTCATTATGTTCATTCTCCTTTATCCGTAAAATTCTTCTTTATTATATAGAAAATATACGTACAGCTACTCGTTTCTTCTTGGCTATATTTCAACAAATCTTACTTCTCTCTCACTTTCTCACAATACATATTTTCATTTCTACTAAAACAACTTATACTTATTCTACATCTCAAAAATAAAATATAGAAAATCTAACTTTTTATAAATATATTGAATTTTTACGAAATGTAAATGATTTGTAATGTTTTTTTTCGTCAAATTTCATTATAATAAGTGGATATGAGTGTCGTATTTCAATCCAAATGAAGGAGTACAAGAAATGGAGCAAAACCCATCTTTGCAAGAAAATACACGCAGTACACCGAAAAAAAGTAAGAAAAAAACAAAAATTATTATAAGCGTTATTCTATTCTTTTTACTAGTAGGTGGCGGTTATACTTGGTTTTTAGTAAATAAAGCATCTTCTGCTGTTCGAAATGCCGCACACGATTTAGCACGCGGTGATAAATCTGATTTACGTGACAAAGCTGTAAAACCTATTACGAACAATGTCTCTGTCTTAATAATGGGTGTTGATGAAAGCGATGTCCGAGGAAAAGAATATGGTGAAGCTATAAGAACGGATGCACTATTACTTGCAACGTTTAATAAAGATAGCAAAACTGTAAAACTATTAAGTATTCCACGAGACACATATACTTATATTCCAGTTGAAAAGAAGAAAGATAAAATAACACACGCTCATGCATACGGTTCTGCTAAAAACGGCAAAAACGGTGGACCACAAGCAAGCATTGATGCAGTTGAAAAATTAATGAATGTTCCTGTCGATTACTTTGTAAAATTCAACTTTAAATCATTTATAAAAATTGTCGATGACTTAGGCGGTATTGAAGTTGATGTACCAGTTGAATTTACTGAGCAGGATAGCAATGATAATGCGGAGGCAATTCACCTGAAAAAAGGTGTTCAAAAATTAAATGGCGAAGAGGCTCTTGCTCTTGCTAGAACACGACACATCGATAGTGATGCAATGCGTGGACAACGTCAGCAACTCGTTATTGAAGCGATTTTAAAGAAACTAACAGACGTTGGATCTGTAACAAAAGTCGGTAACATCATTGATGATATTAACGGACAATTCGTTACAAACTTAACATTCGATGATATGCTTTCATTCTATAAATATGGAGTGGATTCTTCAATTGAGAAATTACAAATTCAAGGTGATGACTGCTATATGGAAAAAGGTGATGATACATGTAGCAAATCTCCTGGTGGCGGACGCACCTATTACTACAATCCAGATAAAAAAGAATTAGCCAAGGTTACGAACGAACTTCGTACTCACCTTGGACTACCTGCCTATACGAAAACTGACTCTGATTCGAAAAAAACAAGTTCAGAGAAAACAAAAGAATCTAAGTCTGAAAATACGAGTGAACGCGAATCAAGTAGCAATGAAGTAGAAAAAAATAATAATAATAGTGAAGATACAGAAACATCGTCTAATGACAATGAATAAAAAAAGAAGCAAGACTCTATGGAGGTAGAGCCTTGCTTCTTTTTTATTCATCCAAATTAAAAATCAGAACTTTCTAACTATCTTTTTTAATATTTTTAAATTATAATAAATGATAGCAATCTATTCCAATTACCAGGGGGCACATACATATGAAAGCTGCAGTAAAACATAACATTTCAGATTTTAAAGACTACCTAAAATCAAATGATATATTCATGGAAGAAAATATAGATGAAAATGATGGTTCTGTACATTTTGCAGTAGGATTAGAAACAGAAGCTGGCGCAAAAATTCAACTTATCGCTGCTTTTGACAGCGAAAACCCTACTGTGGACATATACTGCTTTAATGTTGCTCATGTACCTGATGCAACATCAACAAATGACATTTTACATGTCATCAATGAATTAAACACATCTTATCGATTCGCAAAATTCACACTAAATAAGCAAAATGCAATTGATATTTCAACATCTCTTGCATTCTCAGAACCAAACTTTAATCCAGCACTTGTCTTTGAACACACGAGAATGCTATATAAGTTAGCAAACGAAGAATATAAAAAATTAATGAAAGTTATTTGGGCATAGAGTGAAACTTTAATCAGTGAGAGTTTTACTGCTCGTAAATAGTGAAATAAACAAAAGGATGGTCTGCAAGCAGCACCATCCTTTTATTTCGATATCATATCCATCCACATCTTAACAGCAGTAGCTACAATTAATATCGATAACATATATTGCAGTACTTTTTGATTCATCCTCTTCCCAACTCTTGCTCCAAGCGGCGCAGCAAAGATGCTAGCAATCGCAATAATAAGAGCTGGAATTACCACTACTTGTCCCGTCATCACTTTCCCTGTCGTAATTCCTATTGAAGAAATAAATGTGACTGCAATTGATGTTGCAATCGTCATCCGTAGCGGTAAATTTAAAATGACTAGCATAATTGGAACTAATAAGAAAGAACCTCCAGCTCCTATAATGCCTGATGCTCCGCCTACAATAAACGCTAACAAACTCGCTAACCATTTATTATATTTCACTACTTCGCTGTTATTTTTTTTCGGTATAAACATCATCACAGCTGCAATCGTAGCTAACAGTGTATACACAACATTGACTGTGTGTTCCTCTAATACATTAGCACCAAAACTCCCTATGAAACTTCCTATTAGTATACTAGCCCCCATGTACACAACTAACGTTTTATCCATATCCTTATTCTTTCGATATGCCCATGCGCCTGCAAAAGTTGCAAAGAATACTTGTACTGCTGTAATACCGCTCACTTCATGTGACGTATATCCAGTAAATCCTAGCAATACCGGAATGTATAAGATCATTGGATAATTAATAATCGCACCACCAATTCCAACCATTCCTGATATAAATGATCCTATAAACCCAATTATAAAAAGTAATACGACTAAACTCATCTTATATCCCCCGCCTTCTAAAAAGAAGGTCATTTAAATGAATAAGTTTACATTCCCGTCCGAAGCATCTGCTAAATAAGCTCCTACTCCTGCAAACTCTACCCCTTCCATAATCTCTTCCTCTTTTAACCCTAATAAATCTACTGTCATTTGACAAGCTACAAGTTTAATCCCCTGTTCTTTCGCCAAATCTATTAAATCTGGCAAAGGCATCGCATTATGTTTTTTCATAATACCTTTAATCATCTTTGGTCCCATACCTGCAAAATTCATTTTCGATAATCCCATCTTATCAGCACCGCGTGGCATCATTTTTCCAAATACTTTTTCGATGAAAGTTTTCTTTACCTTCACATGTTCATCTTTCCTTAAAGCATTTAATCCCCAAAAAGTATGAAAAATAGTTACCTCTTGATCATACGCCGCTGCACCATTTGCAATAATATAAGCAGCCATCGCTTTATCATAATCTCCACTAAATAAAACAATTGTTGTTTTTTTCTGTTGTTCCATGTTGTTCTCCTCTCAATTACCTATAGGGGTATTTTGATTGTTATAAAAAATCGTTTATTTTCGCCCTATTCTACTTTACCTTCCCAAGCTAACATACCACCTACCATATTAATCACTTGAAAACCGTAACTTTCTAAAAACTGAACGGCTCTTGCACTTCTTCCGCCAGAGCGACAAACGATAATATATTCTTTCTTTTTATCCAACTCATGCATACGAAATTCTAACAGTCCTAGTGGAATGTTACACGCTTCTGGAATTTTCCCTTCAGCTACTTCTTCTACTTCACGTACGTCTACGATATTTACTGCTTCTTTACGTAACAATTTTCCTTCTAATTCTTTTGCTGTCATTTCTTTCATTTTAAATTTCCTCCTCACAAACCATTCATCCCGCCCGACACATTTGTAATATGTTGGAATCCTAATTTTTTTAGCATTTTCGCTGCCTGTTTACTTCTCATTCCACTTTGACAAAGAACAATAACTTCTTTATGTTTATCTAATTGTTGCACCTTATTAGCTAGTTCATTTAATGGGATATTCCGAAATCCTTTAATATTGTTCCCTCTATATTCACCAGCTGTCCGCACATCAATAAATTGTTTATTATTTTGTCCCATCATACGTTTTAATTCTTTTCCTGAAATATTTTTTACTCCTCTAGCTGGTAAGAATCGAGAAATAATAAACCACGATACAAGTACAATTAAGATTACATTCAATATTGTCTTCACATCCATAAGGCTATTCAAACTCCTTCTATACTTTTTTCCTATCCAAATATATACTATAACTTTGAATATGGAACCCTTTCTTTCTTAAAAAGCGGATACTTAAATTCCGATCCACTTTATTATGAACAATAAGATGCAAAGGCTTATTTGGTATTTCATGATAATACCGTTTTAAATACGCATATGGTATACACATAATTCTAGAAGTGTTATCACTGTGACTCTCTGTATAATTTCGTACATCTACAATAACACTTTCAATTTTCCTTACTTGTTCTAACGAAATATATGCAACATTTAACACTGGAATGTAACGTTTTACTAAACTTCCCAGTACCAATACTATTAGGGGTATAATTATATAAAACATATATGATTATCCTCTTTACTTTCAATAATAAGCAGATGATGTAATCCTCCGCTTATTATTGAAATGCTATGCTTTCTTGATCCAGAACTTTAATTCACCATCTTCTTCCGTGTGTTTTAACACTTCATGACCGCCTGTTTGTGACCATGCTGGAATATCTTTAACCGCACCTTTATCTGTTATGTGTACTTCTAACACTTCTCCTGATTGTAATACTTCCATTGCCTTCTTTGTTTTTACAATTGGCATTGGACACGCTAATCCTTTTACATCTAATACTTGCTTTACATTCATCTCATATACCTCCTGTTTTTATAATTAAGCCTTCTTAATCCAGAACTTTAATTCGCCTTTTTCTTCTGTATGCTTTAACACTTCATGACCACCTGTTTGTGACCATGCTGGAATATCTTTAATCGCACCTTTATCTGTTGCGTGTACTTCTAACACTTCTCCTGATTGTAATGCTTCCATCGCCTTCTTTGTTTTTACAATTGGCATTGGACACGCTAATCCTTTTACATCTAATACTTGCTTGGCATTCATTTCATATACCTCCTGTTTTTATTTCATTTGAAACCGAATTAATTATGAACAGCACAACGGTTTGGACCAATCTCCATTTCACGCTCTTCGTCTTGATTTGGGTTTAATTGCCCCATATTTGTTTGACGAATTTCTTGATATGCATTCGGTTGAGGTGGTAAATTCTCTGTTACAACTTTACGGAACTCTCCCTCATCCTCAATATTTAATCCTGCATTATGCTCAAATAAATCTTTTAATTTTGCACTAACAATACCACTTTCGTTCATTTCACTTATTTTTGAATAATGAGCCGGTAATACAATTAAACTTTGAGATAGTTCTTTATATCGGCTATACAAAGTATTACGTAAATCACTTACCCAATCTTCAGCCTTCCCAGCAAGGTCCGGACGCCCGATTGAATCTACAAATAAAATATCGCCTGATAATAAATAGGAATCATCTACAATAAATGATGTACTTCCAATCGTATGACCTGGTGAGTATAATGCGTCGATTTCAATTTTAGTACCCCCCACCGTAATAACGACTCCTTCTACAAGTGGCTCATACGAGAAAACAACTTCCTCCGCATCTTTTGGCGGTAACCAATACGTACCACCTACTTTTTCAGCTAACTTACGTCCTCCAGAAATATGGTCTGCATGTAAATGTGTATCCATTACATTCGTAATGGTAACGCCATGCTCTTTCGCAAACTCCTCATATGCTTCAATCGTTCTTACCGCATCAATAACTGCAGCTTCACCGTTTGAAACGACCATATAAGATAAACAACCTTTTCCAAGGCGGTTAAACTGATACATACTTCCGCCATTTTTTAAATCTCCAACTTTTATAGGCTTTACATATTCACTCCAAGCCCTCATACCACCAGCTAAATAATAAATATTTTCTAATCCAGCTTCTGTTAACTGCTCTGCTACAAATATAGAAGACCCTTCTTTTGCACATACTACTAAAACATCTTTATCTTTAGGTAATTCACTTACAATATGCTCTACACCCTCTAATAAATCAAAGTACGGCACATTCATTGAAGCAATTTCTTTTCCTTCAATCTTCCAATCTTCATAATCCTTCTCATTACGTACATCTAAAATAAACAACTCTCCGAATAAAACTTTCTCTGCAACATCTTTCGCTTGTAACGGTTTAACACCCATTTCATTACCCCCATAGGTATATTTTAATTTAAAAAATTTTATTTTTTCACATTCCCTTGCCACTCTAACATACCTGAAATGACATTTTTCACATTTGTATAACCTTTCTCTTTCAACATGTGGCAAGCTACATCACTACGGTTACCAGTTCGGCAAACAACATAAATTTGCTTCGTCTGATCTAAAGCTGCACTGTCTAACTCTCCTAACGGCACCGAAATGGCCGATGGAATATGACCAAAAGCGAATTCCGCTGCTTCTCGAACATCTAATACAATACACTCTTCACCACTTAATAATATCTCTTCCAACTCCGTATTCGTAATTGTATGAGGATACTTTGCTACTTCATTCACTTCATGCTCATGTGCTTTTCTAACGTAATGCATCAAAATATCGCCCTCTTGTTTCGTCCCGATATATTGATGCCCTACTTTATTTGCCCAGCTTTGTATATCTACTGTAGACCCTTTATCTGTTGCCTCAATTTCAATCACTTGTCCTGACGACAATCCTTCTATCGCCTTCTTCGTTTTCACAATCGGCATCGGACAAGCCAACTCTTTACAATCTAAACTCATATCCACTTTTATACTCATAGTCGATTCCTCCATAATTCATATACATATACATATACCTATAGGGGTATATTAAAATTTTTTTGAAAATCTGTCAACACTTATGTTTGACAGATTATCGGCTTTTAACAAGTAGTTGAACAGCTTCTTTAATTAACTCTTCATTTGAACCATTACCACTTTCAAACTGTTCACGCAAACATTGCTCTAAATTTGTTCCAACAACAAGTCCAATTGTACGATCAAGTGCAGAACGAGATGCCGTTAACTGTGTAATAACCTCTCGGCAATCTTTTCCTTCTTCCATCATACGAAGCACACCACGAACTTGCCCTTCAATACGTTTTAATCTATTTTTCATGTCTTGATTATATTCCATTCTATAATCACCTCATTACCATTATGTCACCATTTATAACTTATGACAATATATTATACCCTATAGGGTATTTTGTAAACCCCTATTTTTAATTTTCACCTTATATATTCGCAGAACATAAAGTGAAACCTTAATCTATAGGCTTTCATCTTCCACCAAATTTTGAAGTGGAAGATGAAAAAATATCAATATAAAATACGGTCTGGTAATACTGTACCGTACAATTTAAAACCACCATCTACATTCTTTACCTTATATCCTTTTTCCATTAACATGCGTGCTGCAACGTATCCTCTCATACCGAGTTGACAAGTAATATATATTTCTTTATCCACTGGCACTTCATCCAAACGATCACGTAATTCATCTAAAGGAATATTAATAGAACCTTTGATCATTCCCTGTTTTAGTTCATTAGGCTCTCGAACATCAATCAGATATCCACCATTTTCAACAATATGATCTATTTCATGCCATTGTACCGTTTCCACAAAACCATCTACTATATTACTTGCGGCATACCCCACCATGTTTACTGGATCTTTCGCGGAAGAATATGGCGGTGCGTATGATAATTCTAAATCTGGCAAATCAATTACAGTTAAATTTGCTTTTATTGCCGTTGCAATAACATCGATACGCTTATCAACACCGTCACGTCCTAACGCCTGTGCCCCGTAAATTTTTCCGCTTTCTTTATTAAAAATTAATTTTATTAGCACTGGCGTAGCATTCGGATAGTATCCAGCATGCGAATTTGCCTGTACATGTACTACCTCATAGGGTATATTTAATCGTTTTAATATTTTCTCATTTACTCCCGTCGAAGCAACTGTTAAATCAAAAACTTTAGCTACAGAAGTTCCCATCGTACCTTTATATAAAGAATCAGTATGACCATGAATAATATCTGCTAACATGCGACCTTGACGATTAGCTGGCCACGCTAAAGGAATCATCGTTTCTGTTTCTGTAACAAAATCTTTCACTTCAATCGCATCACCAATTGCATATATATGTGGATCCGATGTTTGAAATTTTTCATTTACTTTTATCGTTCCTCTAACTCCTAAAGCTAACCCTGCATCTTTCGCTAAACTACTCTCTGGTTGTACACCAATTGCTAAAATAATCATATCTGTCTCTATAATTGAACCCCTTTTTAAACGTACAACAGTCCCGCTCTCTTCTAATGCATCTACACCATCTTCAAAAACAAGCTCAACATTGTGATTTTTCATATGCTCATGCACATATGCTGCCATTTCATAATCGATTGGTGGCATCACTTGATTTGCCATCTCTACAAGAGTAACACCTATTCCACGTTCTCTTAAGTTTTCAACCATTTCCACTCCAATAAATCCGCCACCAATAACCGTCGCATGACGTGGTTTCTTCTCATCAATATACGCTTTAATACGATCTGTATCAGGTACATTTCGTAACGTAAACAACGCCTTTGCTTCTTCAATACCTGGAATAGGTGGAACAATTGGTTTCGCCCCTGGTGAAAGAATTAAAATATCATATTCCTCGTTATATGTTTCATTTGTCGTTACATTCTTTATAGTAATTGTTTTCTCTTCTTTATTAATCTTTACTACCTCACTCAATACACGTATATCTAAATTAAAACGCTTCGACATTCTTTCAACAGTTTGTACTAATAATTTTTGTCTTTCTGTAATGACACCGCCAATATAATATGGTAATCCACAATTTGCAAATGAAATATATTCACCGCGCTCAACCATAATAATTTCATCTTCTTCACTTAAACGACGAAGCCTTGCAGCTACTGATGCGCCGCCGGCAACTCCACCTACTACAACTATTTTTCTAGACATATTTTAAACCTCCGTGTTATTTATTTTCTCAATGTATCAAAAACGAAAACTTATACCCGTATGGGTATATAATAAAATATACAAAAATCATTTTCAATATATATGTCTTTCTTTCACAAATTTGAAACAAATAAAAAAGAACTTAGACATCTCCAAGTTCTTTACGAATGAAACAACCCATCGTTCCATTGTCATACTTCCTATAATCTCTTTGTAAAACTATAATCCATGTTCCCGCCTAGCGCTGCCGCTGTATCACCAGTTTCTCTAAAATCATGTGTATATATTTTTTCAAATGAACCGAAATCTACTTGCTTATAAAATTCAAAACAAGGGAATCCATCATGCTCTCCTTGAACATCGATACTACCATCCTTTTTCACACAGACATTTAATACATAATCCACAGGAGGTGCATATACATTTAATGGATTGCTTGCACTCGCACTCATTTTGAATTGTACACCATCGGAATTCCATGCGATATCAGTACACACAATATTTTCTGCACTCGCTTTTCCTGTTCTTTTATTCACAGAACCACCTGAACTTGTAACCTTCTCTGTCGTAATACCCGTGTTCGCATATGAAAACACTTCTTCTTTATAAAAATCAACTACTACCTCTTGCTCTACTCTAGAGCGCATCGTATTTACCGCATGTGGTGTAAATTCACGTGAATCACCTTCAAATTGAATTACTTGTCCTGTTTCCATATCCTTCTTAGCTTCAGTCCAAGACATTGGAATAAATACACTGGCTCTAATTTTTACGATATTAGTCATAAGAAACACCTCTATAATTTTATTTTAGATACTGAATACTATTGAATAAAACAGACCATAATTTCAATCCTAAAACCAATAGATTTCTCTTTTACTTTTCTACTTCCTTCTAAAAAATATTGCTATATTTATGTTTAGACTGTCGTTTTAAAGCTGTATTCCATCTCTCCAGCTAGTGCTGCTGGAGTATCATTTGTTTCTCTAAAATCATGTGTGTATATTAATTCAAATGAACCAAAATCTACTTGTTTATAAAATTCATAGCAAGGGAAACCATCATGTACACCTTCAACATGCACAGTACCACTTTTATTAACTCGCATAGCCAACAAATAATCAGCTGCAGGCGCTGCCGCATTTAACGGATTACTGGCACTTGCTCTCATTTCAAATGAAACTTCATCCTCGCCCCATACGATATTAGTACATACAATGTTTTCTGTACTTGTTTCTCCTTTTTGATACTCAGTTGAGCCATCTGGATTTGTAATCTTCACTGTGACAATACAAGCATCTGTATATGTGAAAATTTCTCTTTTATAAAAATCAATATTCACTTCTTGTTCTAATCTTGAACGCTTTGCGTTCACGGCGTATGGTGTAAACTCGCGTGCATCTCCAGCATATTCAAACGATCTTCCTGTTGCAGGATCCTTAATGGGTTCCAGCGATGCATATGGTGCAAAGACACTCCCTCTAACTTTTACGATATTGACCATATGAAACCTCCATTGATTCTATATTATATAAATCATTATTTGTTCTACCAACACAATATAGTCAATTTGATTGACCATATTGTGTATAGTACAATAGGTATTACACATAGTCAACTTAATTGACTAAAAGCGCGGAGGTTATATACATGGATCAAACATTTAACGAGTTAGATCTTACTTCACTTTTATCATTATCCTTTAGTACATTAATTACTGAGCTACATGACAGATTAAGTGAATTGGGATTTGAAGATATTAGACCGGCACATGGTTTTATGTTCAAACGCATCCTTCCTAATGGAGCAACTGGTATAGAACTAGCTGAGTATTTAGGGGTTTCCAAACAAGCTGTAAGTAAAATGGTGGATTCTCTTGAGAATAATGGCTACGTTACACGTAAAACACACCCTACTGATAAAAGAGGTAAAATCATTATTTTAACCGAACGTGGTTTAGCAGTAATGAAAGCAAAAGAAGAAATAGTAGCTGAAATAGAGCAGCGATGGATTGAAAACATAGGTACAAAACGAATGAAAATGCTTAAAGAAGATTTAACAACATTCGTTACTAAAGAAAATACAGAGAAATTATCATCAAATATACGACCTGTCTGGTAAACAAAAAACGAATCCACTTTGATTAATCTTTTTCAAAATGGATTCGTTTTCTACAGATATATTAAAAATCATAAATTTCTTTAAATTTTTATTCTACTGAATATATTTTTTACGCGTTATATAATTCCATAGATCTCTTCACAACCAACTCCGCTGTATTCTCTTCCGGTGGCATCAATAAATTCGTAACCGGTCCATACACAACAGGGCTTAATTCCACTTCATAACCACCATATGCAAATTCTTCCTTTGTCGGTAAGTAACCAATATATCCGTTCATATATCCACCAAAGAAAGCCAATTCATTTTGAGGATTCTCTTTCACATCTAATGCCGTTTCCGAAAAAGGTTCCATCGGTATACCAGAGAACATACCATCATTAATTTGAACCAATTGAACTTCTAAATCGATACGTAACCGCCGCATATTTTGCTTATATTTCTCTAAAACGATAGTAAGCCATTCATCCGTACTCACGCCCCACTGCTTCTCAGCTAATTGAGCCATGCTTCGTATCTCATCAACTTCAGGAATATCCTTCAACTGCATTTGCAACGTACTCGAAATTGTTCTTAACTTTACGATTCGGCTATATGTAACTGTTGGTAACATCGTTAATACATGTCCGCTAAGTATGTAAGCCATTTTCTTTAATGCTTCCCTTGAACCGCGATATTTCGCATTCACATTTCCAGCAGCACCTTGCACGATAATAACTGGACAGTTTACTATGTTCTCAAGAATCTCTCTCGTCATCCCGGGATAGTCCGCTGACAATACATCACTATCACCTTTTAAAACATTCGGATGAGCCGTGCAAAATACTACAATCCCACATAGCTCTTTCATTTCAGCATCTCTTATTGCTAACATACCAATTCGTTTATCTACAACACCCTCTTTATTTGTTCCCATCCTCGCTTTTCCATCGGACGTTCTCTCTCTTCGGTTTACTCCAATTTCGCCTGTCGTAACAGCCCATCCAACTTCACATAACCTTAAGTTGTTATTGGCAGTAATAGCACCGTGCACTACATTATTTACTAAAAGCGTTTTATACGACTGTACTAGCGGATCATCACCGACCGTTTCTGGACCGGAATGCGTATGCGTATACACAACCGTTATCCGCTCAAATGGCACATGAAGCTCACTCGCTACTCGCTCACGAATCATATTCGTATCTTCTACTAACATCCCAATATTATCAATACTTATAAACACAGTTTTCATTTCATCTTTTTCAAATACAAAAACTGTCCCGTAAATACGTTCTTCAATATTATTTATTCCTGTCTCTCGATGATATCCGATAAAATCAATACCTAACGGCGGCGTAATATCAACCTTACATACCCCTACTTTGCTCATTTGAATCGCTCCATTTCTCTATATAACTCCCTTTATTCAAGAATAGCATATTTAAAACTTTGTTCCAGATGAGAAAGACCGGACACAGTATTCTATGTCCGGTCTTCCCCAAAGCCTATCATGTTAATAGGAAGGTACCGTTAATCAGCTATATATTCAATTCTGCCAAATATATAACAAACCGGTTAAATATACACTGTAAAAAACTTATAGTATGTCTTACGATTGCACTACATGTATTACTTTACAAAGTAGCCTTTTATTTTACTAAACATCAAAATATTACAATTTTAGATAGAGAAAGCATTTTCATTCTGATATTATGAAAAGTCGCTATTTAAATACTTTATTATTGAGGATTATTGCTGTACTCATCGCAATATTTGTTTTAGGCTATTTTAATATCATTCCTTTACCCCAAAAGAAGTCTGTTGTTACAAAACAAATTGATACAACAAAAGAAACGAATCAACAAAATTCCAACAAGGAAAAGCAAGAATACAAAAAGAACAATGAGTTGGATATAGATGAAACAGAGATTTCTTTACTAGCTAAGAAGAATTCAAAAGGAGAAGCTACACCACTTTGGAAATCTGGTTCAGGCACAGCACTCGACTACGAAATTTCGCCTAGCGGAGATAAGATCATTTTGAATAGCCAAGTATTAGCTGATGAGCCAGGTGAGTTATCCTTATATGATCTTAAGACAGACAAACAGACAGTAGTGAAAATAGATTCCAAATTAAATAACTCACAGACTTGTAAGAGTGTTACATGGATTGATGATAATCACTTATTGCTTGTAATAGGTGGGGCTGCAGGAAATTCTAACCACGGTGGGGATTTATACACTTACAACGTACAAACAGAAGAATTCAAGCTCTTTAAGGAACGTCCTAACAAGATTAGTTATACAAAAGTAGTTAGGGATATGGATTCTTTCTATTTTATCGGTATTCAATACACAGATGACAATTATAATAAACACACTGGTTATGTAGAAACCGTTTCTAAAAACGAAGTCTCAAATTCTTTATAGTAAATGCGTGCAACAACTTGAATGTGAGCAAGGATGTTTATGTTTATAGATTTACTAGCATTCTAGTTATTCGTATATAAAACACACACATAATGAAAAACAGATCAAAAAAAGCCACTATATACATAGTGGCTTTCCTTATCACACATACTTCCGATGCACCATCTTCCCATCATACGAAAACACCACACCTTTGCTCTCCACGATCGACTCCATATGCACCGTTCTTCCCCATAACTGATGAATGTATGGCAATACTTTTTCTAAGTATTTTAAATCTAGCTCGATTCCTTCATAGCTATGTTTAATATACAATTCTCCGTTCTTTAAGTAGTCTCCATCTTCTACTACTAAATACGGGAATCCACCATTTGTCCGCATATTTACGAGTTGATCACGCACATGTTCCCACTCTTTATCTATTACTTTATATTCTTTTCCTTGACGCTGGAATAAGTACATATCTTCTCTCATTACGAGATCTTTATTTAAGTAGTTTCTTAAGAACGATACGTCCCATTCGATTTCGCGTACTTCAAAGATTTTGTCTCGACCAGATCCTGGTTTGACGCCTCGGCGTTTCATTTCTTCTGTCGGGTTGTTGTAGCGTTCTTCAATATCTTCAAACATTTTAATACCGAGGTAGTATGGATTAATGCTTGTTTTTGACGGCTGTACGACACCCGCATTAAGCTTTGCAAATTCGATCGCTTCATCAGATGTTAAGTCCATTTCACGAAGTATACGTTGATGCCAATACGAAGCCCAGCCTTCGTTCATGATCTTCGTTTCAAGCTGCGGCCAGAAATATAACATTTCTTCGCGCATCATCGTTAATATGTCTCGCTGCCAATCTTCAAGCTCACGGCTATATTCTTCAATAAACAGAAGTAAATCTTTCTCTGGCTGTGGTGGAATCTTCTTCTTTTTGCGTATATTGGATCGTTCCCTCTTTTTATTTCGATCATCTAAATTCCATAAATCATCGTATTGGGATACTTTTTTCTTTTCTACTTCTTCCTCTTCTAAATCATCGATGCTCCATGCGAGTTTTGGTCGCATAAGTGACGGATCAATATGCTCTTGAATAGCAAGTACGGCATCTAAAAACGTTTCTACCTCTGCCTTTCCGTACTTATGCTCATATGCTTTCACACGGTCCGCTGTTGCCGCCATACTCTCTACCATGTCTCGCTTCGTATTTGAAAAACGAATATTATTTTTGAAGAAGTCACAGTGCGCTAAAACGTGCGCTACGATAAGTTTATTTTGAATTAAAGAGTTCGTATCTAATAAAAAGGCGTAACATGGATCAGAGTTAATAACGAGTTCGTATATTTTACTAAGTCCTAAATCGTATTGTAATTTCATTCTGAAAAATTGCTTTCCAAAACTCCAATGTGAAAACCTCGTCGGCATCCCATATGCACCAAATGTATAAATGATTTCCGCTGGACATATTTCGTAACGCATCGGATAAAAATCAAGCCCAAATCCAGTCGCAATTTCCGTAATTTCCGCAATCGCATATTGCAGTGCTTTATCATCACTTGCTCTCATTATTTTCCCTCCTTACACTTTCCCTTAAGAAAGTGTATGATGGGAAACAAGCTTTCATGAGGATTGATTGCATAATAAAAAGACATCCCCGCAAAAACGAGAATGTCCCATCTATTAACCTTCAATAATCTCCATCTTCTCCGTAATCGGTGTACGAGCTTTTCCTTCTGGCGCTTTATCGAAATAGCCTAGGTGAAGAATTCCAATGATACGTTGGCCTCTTGTTAAACCGATTCCTTCTATAAATAATGGATTGTAGTTTAATCCGCCTGATTTCCAAACACAACCTAAGCCGCGTTCCCAAGCAAGTAGTTGGAAGTTTTGCATAAATGCACATGTTGCAGCGTAATCTTCGTCACGTTGAATTTGGCGCGGATCTTCATTAATGTAAACAACGATTTGTGCAGGCGTGCTTAAGAAACGATCAGATAAAATTTTACCACGTTTCGCTCTCTCTTCTTCTGTGAAAGAGTTTAATACTGCATCTACTAATTGTTTGCGGCCTTCTCCAATGTATAGTTTACAATTCCATGGTTCACGGTGCTTATGATTTGGTGCCCACGTTGCGTCATTTAATAATTCAATTAATAATTCTTTGTCTACTGCTTTATCTGTGAATGTACGAACAGAACGTCTTTCTTTAATCACATTTGCGATGGAAGTATATGTAGTCATATTTTTCTCTCCCTTATTTTTATCTATATGTATAACGCTTGTTATTGATATTGATTTTCAATTTCGATTATAACCTAGTTTTTTACTATTAATCAATGTTTTATGTTGGAAAACTTCCAAAAAAAATCATTTCATGCTGTGAATAAAAAAACTTAACTTGTTCACAAGTATTTCACATTTTATGGAAATGATATGTGTACAGTTTTCCACATTACCCATCTAGGAGGAGTTTATATGTACAAAAAAATCGCAGTAAGTATGACCATGGCAACATTATTATGCGGAGCAACTGTCTTCCCTGCTTCCGCTGCTACGCCAAAAGAAGTAACAATGCACCATCATAAGCCTATTTCAGAAGATGAAATGCAGTCCCTCGAAAAACTCGGTTATAACAAACATGAAATTTGGAAAGCTGCTCATATTGCAAGAATGAGTAAAAAAGAAATAAAAGACGTTTTAGCTTACTACAAGCAAAATAAATCTTGGGAGAAAACAGCGGAACATTTCGGTGTAGATCCAAGTAAGCTGAAAAAGCATCATATGAATAAAGAAACAAAGCAAGCACTGCTACAACAGTTAGCAACTATGCAAAAATCCACACCGGATCAGCTAAAACAAAAAATGAAGGAATATAACATCGGTTTGCGCCATCTTACTGTGCTAACGATCATTTCTCAAAAAAGTAATACCCCTCTTGATGATGTACTAAAAATGAAAAAAGATGGAATGGACATTAAACAAATTGCAGAAAAATTAAATGTAAAAAAAGAAGATATAAGAGCGGAAATGATGAAATTAGTGAAGTCTATTAAAGAAAAGAAAACAAATTAACATGCAAAAAGGAAGAGACATTCACTACTCTTCCTTTTCTTTATGAACTTTCAACTTTGAAGTATAAATTCCCGTCTTTCCCAAAAACTAACACAAGTAAATGATGTATGTCAGAGGTGAGAAAATGTTTCGTTTATCATCTAAAAAGAAGAAACAAACTGTCTGTTCTATTCCAGAATTTATCCACACTATGAAAGAATCAAGTGACTTTTCTTCTTATAACGTCATAGAAGATGGGACGTTATGTTTGTTTTATTATCAATCTACAGTAGAATCACTCATTATTAAACGATTCATTTTAGCTCCTATAAAAATTAAATTAGAAGAAATTCAAAATATTGAGGAGATCGCAAATATCGTAGCAATTGAAGATATTATCATCTCTCCTTCCGTTAATGATATTCGCGAAAAGTTATTAGGCGGATACGTGCTAGTACAGCTAAAAAAAGGTTCAGAGCAAGAAGCGTATGCACTCCTCCGCGCTGAAAGTTCAGTTTTAGGAACGAGATTATATAACGATACGGAGAATGAATATAGTGTAATTGGTCCAAAAATCGGATTCGTTGAGAATATCGATACAAATATGCATTTACTTCGGAGAAATATCGTAACAGAGCAATTAATTTTCAAGGAGCTTTCCGTTGGTTCTATATCGAAAACAAAAATCATAGTCGCTTATATGGCGGATATTACAAATGAACAACATGTGAATACTGCAGTGCAACGCCTGCGAGATATTGACTTTGATTTTCCATTCGATGCAACTATGATCGAACAGTTTATTAGCGATAATAGTAACTCACCCTTCCCTGTTTTACTACCTACAGAGCGGTTAGACCGCTCTGTGTACGCATTACTGAATGGAGGCGTTGTTATTTTAACAGACGGTTCACCTTACGCATTAGCTGGACCAGCGACGTTACTTGATTTCTTCGTCTCGCCAGAAGATTATTATTTACCATGGATAGCAGGCTCATTTCTTCGAATGGTTCGCTTTTTCGGAGCAGCATTCTCGCTATTTTCATCAGCTATTTATACAGCTGTATTAACGTATCACTATCAAATGATTCCTGTGGATTTACTAGGTCCGATTATTTTTTCAAGAGCTAATGTACCCTTTCCGCCCATTTTAGAAGCACTTTTTTTAGAAATCACAATCGAATTGCTCCGTGAAGCTGGAGCACGATTACCTACAAAAGTTGGACAAACAATCGGCATCGTTGGCGGGATTGTAATTGGCCAAGCATCTGTTCAAGCTGCTTTAACGAGTAACATTTTATTAATTGCAGTTGCTTTATCAGCACTCGCTTCTTTTACAACACCAACTGTAAAAATGTCTTCTACTATCCGGATACTACGATTTCCACTTATTCTTTTAGCTGGTGCATTTGGGGGCTTAGGTCTGATTGTAGGATTCGTACTCATATTAGCTCATTTAATTCGCTTAAAATCACTTGGATCACCTTATTTATTACCTCTATATCCATTCCGCGGTTTAGGGACAGCAGAAGGACTCCTTCGCCTTCCATTTAGTCAAACTGCAGAACGCGCTTCTTTTCTAAGACCAAAAAAGAAATGGCGCTATGACCCGAACAAAGCGAAAGAAAAACGCGACGGTGAGGAAAAATGAAAAATATTTTTTTATGCTTTTTCATTATCATTTTAATTGTTCAATCTGGTTGTACAGAAGCATATATAGTTGATACACAGCGAATGATTCACGTAGGTGGATTCGATATAATAAAAGATAAAAAATTTCGCGGAACCATTTTATATCCCGATTACACAAAGGGCGTACAATCTAAACCAGAAACTCAATCAACGCATGCAGGTACAATTGAAACAATCTCTTCCCTTCTAAACGCCAAATCTCCACATACGATCGCTGTAGGTCAAATGCGTGTTGTCCTATTTGGAAAAGCATTTGGTGAACATGGACTTGGAGATGTTATTAACAACTTACAACGTGATCCTAACATTGGCCGTGATGTGCAGCTAGCACTTGTAGATGGTTCAGCAGAGGAATTACTGAAACATGTCAGAATAAATGGATCACTTTATTTATCTGATTTATTGGAGCAAAATATAAAAAACGAGACAATCCCGCGGACAGCTTTAAATATTTTTTTATATAACTTCTATTCATCTGGATGCGATCCATTTCTTCCTTACATTCAAGTATCAGAAGACAAATCTGCTTCCATTAAAGGGCTAGCTTTTTTAAAAAAGGATAAAGTGGTTATGTATACAGATAAGAAAAGGTCTTTTTTATTTAAATTACTCATTAATCCAACGAAAAATGGGCGTTACGAAGTCCCAATACGTCAAGGTAAACATAAAGGATTAATTGCTACTCAAAACTTATCCGGAAAAAGTGTATGTTCCCTTTCTCAAAACGGTGATATTCCAAGAGTTAACATACACTTAAAATTAAATGGACTCGTAAAAAATGCTCCCAGCTGGCTTGATTTATCGAAGAGCAAAAATGTAACTTACGTAAAAAGACATGTAGAAAAAGCGCTTGAGAAGGATTTAAACAAATTAATAAAACAATTCCAAGAAAATGAAATCGATCCAATTGGTATACGTGAAGAAATTCGTAGTCACTCAAGAAAATGGAGCATGAAACAAATTCAGAACATGTATCCTAACGTAGACGTTGCTGTCAATGTAAAGATTAATGTCGTACAATCTGGTATCGGAGAATAGTGAGGTGCTATCATGGCTGAACAAGATAAAACACATACTGTTTCCCCTTATTTCACATTTCTTCTATTACACTCTCTTCAAATTGGAGTAGGTGTGTTAGGATACCAAAGGATTATTGCGCAATATGCTGGGTATGATTCTTGGATTTCCCTTATCGTTGCGGGCATTGCAACTCATATCGTACTATTTTGCATGCTTAAAATGTTAGAAAAAGATAATGATTTAATGAATATTCATACGACATGTTTCGGAAAGTGGATTGGAAAATTTTTTTCCGTATGCTTTGCCGCATATCTTTTATTATTTTGCCTTACTGTTCTTCGTTCATATATTGAAGTGATTCAAGTTTGGGTCTTTCCTACAATTAAACCGTGGAAATTAACCTTACTATTTTTACTTGTAGCTTATTACATAATTAGAGGTGGCTTGCGGTCTGTAACAGGAATATGTTTTTGGGGCGTTATCATACCGATTTTCGTCCTATTTTTCTTAGTTTTCCCAATGAAATATGCACATGTCCGTAACATTTTCCCAATACTCGCTCATTCACCTTTAGAAATTCTAAATGCAACGAAAGCATCTGCATTAGAATTTCTTGGATTTGAAGCGATTCTTATTTTTTATCCGTTTATTAAAAAAGGAAAATCGATAAATAAATGGGCACATGGTGGTATTGCTTTTTCAACTGTTTTATACGTAGTACTGGCAATTGTTTCCCTTATGTACTATAGTCAAGGGCAGCTACACCATACCATTTGGCCAACATTAACGATGCTAAAAATCATTAAAGTTCCTTTTATCCAAAGGTTTGAGTACATTATTATTTTTCTATGGTATCTTATTATTTTACCTAATCTTTGTTTAACCATTTGGTCTTCTTGTTGCATTAGTAAAAAATCGTTTCACATACCATTTAAAATCACACTACCATTATTTATCGCAGTCATATTTATTTCATCCTTATTTTTCACAAACCGCGAAAGTATCAATGCATTAAATACGGTACTATCTCAAGCTGGTTTATATATTGTATACGCCTATATCCCAATTTTATTTCTATTCCATTCACTACGATGGCATTTCAAAAATCGGTCAAAAAAATCTTCACCCGACACACCATAATCTCTGATACAATTTGATTAATACATTTGTAAAGGGGACAAGCGTATGAAGAAATATGTATTTTCTTTACTTGCAGTACTGAGTTTAATTCTTGCTGGATGCGGAGCTACTAGTACAAATGAAAAAAAATCATCTGAATCAAAAGAAGAGCATGACCACGCATCGCATACTCAGCAAGCTGACATCCAAGAAAAAACAAAAGGAGTCGACACACTTCCTACCTTCCTAGACAAGCTTGATCCACAAATGAAAGATATCTACACTGTCGCTGGACAAAATGCAGAACTATTAGATTGGATTCCATGTTACTGCGGTTGCGGTGAAAGTGTAGGACATAAAAATAATAAAAACTGCTTTATTCGTGAAATTAAAAAGAATGGTGAAGTTGTTTGGGATTCCCATGCAACGACTTGTGTCAATTGCTTAGAAATCGCGGTTGAATCTGCTTCGATGAAACAAAAAGGAAAATCAACGCTGGAAATTCGCAACTATATCGATAATAAATATAAAGAGGGGTACGGCAAACCGACGCCTACACCAATGCCAAAAGCTTAACAAAAACGAGGACATGCCTCTTTTTTTCTTTTCATTCACATTTTTTCTTAACAAATTCTTTCAAGTGTATTTCTCCTTGCTTTTCACACACTATATATAACTCCTCAGTAAGGAGGGTACACAGTGCAAACATATAACGACTATGATAAAGCTCTCTATTACACGTATTGCTGTAATTGGGATAAATTACTCGTTCTTATGGTTCAAACGAACGATCAATTATTTTCTAAGCGTATTGAACATTTCTTACACGCTTATCAATACAGTAAAGAACTACCAGAAGTTGATAAACAATTGCAGCTCCTATTTCAATATATTGACCACGCATCCCAAAAGTCACATATAGATGAAGTAGAGCAAATTCAAATGTAAAATATAGCGCTATTCTCTTGCAGAGAATGGCGCTTTTTTAAAATGTTTATATCAATAAAAGTTTCCCCTTATAAAACTTTTATTGATAAACATATTTTTTCTTTCTTTTCTGTGCCACTTCATACTATAATTTAGTATGTAACTATTATAAGTGAGGTATAAAATATGGGACGAGAAAAAAAGCAAGAATATGCTTTATTTACCGCGTGGGGAGCTTCTTTTATCGCTACACTAGGAAGTTTATACTTTTCCGAAATCATGAAATTTGAACCTTGTGTCCTTTGTTGGTATCAACGTATTTTCATGTATCCATTCGTTTTATGGCTCGGTATCGCTGTAGTAAAAAAAGACTATCGCATCGCAAGTTATTCTTTACCAATCGCAAGTATTGGTGCTTGTATTTCTTTATATCACTATGCAATTCAAAAAATCGCAGCATTTTCAGCTGCAGGGGCAGCTTGCGGCCGAGTACCATGTACGGGAGAATACATAAACTGGTTCGGCTTTGTGACAATCCCGTTTTTAGCACTTATCGGCTTTATTACAATCGCTGTTTGTAGCTTTATTGTAATTAAAAATAAATAAGGAGATGAAAGAATGAAAAAAATGCTTATATTTGGCGGTATTATTATCGTCTTATTTGCAGCAATCTTTGCTGTAACACAAATGGAAAAGAAAAACGCATCGACAAATGAAAAAGATTACTACTCAAATAAAATTTCTCTTGAAGATCTCAATAAAAATATAGAAGATAAAAAAGAACAAACGATTTACTTTTATCAAACCTCTTGTGTTCATTGTCAAAAGGTCTCTCCTACTGTTGTACCTTTAGCGAAAGATTTAAATGTTGATATGAAAGTAATCGATATTGAAAATTTAAACGAGCCTTGGGATAAATACAATATCCAAGGAACACCGACAATTATTCATTTTAAAGATGGTAAAGAAGTAAGCCGTATTAGCGGCGAACAATCAAAAGAAAAGTTCAAAGAATGGTTTGAACAAACGAAAAAATAACGAGAAAAGGAAACTCCTTCTACACATGAAATGGACGTAAAATTCCAAACTAATGTATAAGGAGGGGGTTTTATGCCAGAAGTGAAATGTTCTGTTTCCAATTGCTCATTTTGGGGACAAGGTAACTTTTGTCAAGCAAGTGCGATCATCGTTCAGCCTGATGCAGATGAAACTGGTCAAGTTGAAAATGATTCATATACAGCTGCTGTTTTAACAAACGAGACGCTAGAAAGCTCTGTAACAACGAGTGTAGAGACATGTTGTCATACATTTAAGCCAAAATATTAACAATTATTCCACCTCATATACGTGAGGTGGTTTTTTCTTTCCCCTTCTTGTTTACGTCTTCTCTAATTCTCCCTATAATAAAGTTAACATTTTTATGAATACGAAGGTGAAATACTATGGCTAAAACAATTGCAGATATCGCCAAGTTGGCTGGAGTTGCAAAAAGCACAGTCTCTCGCTACTTAAACGGCGGATATGTAAGTGATAAAACAAAACTTAAAATCGAAGGTATTATTCAGGAAACAAATTTCTCTCCCAATACATTTGCTCAAAGTTTAAAAGCAAAAACAACAAATTTAATTGGTGTTATCATCCCCCGATTAGACTCCTTCGCTACAATGAAAACACTTATCGGGATCGATAAGACATTACAGGAAAATAACTATCAAATGCTTGTAGCAAATGCAAATCAAACAATCGAAACTGAAATACAAGCGATGGAAAACTTTATAAAACAAAAGGTAGCTGGCATTATTTTATTAACAAAAACTTTAACGAATGAACATCAACAAATTATGGCTAATTCAAACATCCCTATTTTATTCGTCGGGCAAGAATATAAAGATCAATATTGCCTTGTTCACGATGATTATGATGCAGCTTATGAGTTAGGGACATACGTGTTATCACAAGGCCATCGACATATTGCCTATTTAGGGATAGAGAAAGATGATATTTCTGTTGGAATAAATCGAAAAAATGGTTTTCAAAAAGCAATTGAAAATTTAGAACCGACTTGCAACGTTTCATATTACGAAACAACTTTCCGCATAGAAGATGCCATGAAACAAGTACAACATATTTTAGATAATAATCGCCCAACTCTTATCGTATGTGCTACAGATAACATCGCTCTTGGTGCAATGAAAGTCATTCACTCCCACTCCCTTTCTGTACCAGGTGATATTTCTGTAACAGGATTCGGTGGATATGATATTTCAGAAATGGTACACCCTAGCTTAACGACAATTGCGTTTGACTATGAGTATGCTGGAAAGCTTGCTGCCACTTCTCTTTCACAGCTTGTTGAAAACAAAACTATACCAAAAATATTACACTCTCGTTATACATTAAAAATCCAAGAAAGCGTTGACAAAATATAAAGGCGCTCTATAATAAAATTAAAACCGGTTCCACATTTTAAAAACAGGATTTTCAACATCATTTCCCTGTTTTTTATTTTAACTTTTTGCGGAACCGGTTCCATAAAAGAAAATTTATAGTAAGGGGGAATTTTTATGGATATGAAACAAATTGCAACTCAAGTATTACAGAACATTGGTGGAAAGGAAAACATTGTTCGTGCCACACATTGCGCGACTCGCCTTCGTCTTATATTAAAGGATGATACGAAAATAAACGCTGCAGAAATCGAAAACATCGATGGAGTAAAAGGTGCTTTCACAACAACCGAGCAATATCAAATTATTTTTGGAACTGGCATTGTAAACAAAGTATATGATGAATTCTCAAAACTAATTGGAATAGCCGAACTAGATTCTACAACATCAAACGATATACCTAAGAAAAAAATGAATCCTATCGCCCGCCTAGCAAAGACACTATCTAATATTTTTGTTCCAATTATTCCAGCTATCGTCGCAAGCGGTTTACTTATGGGTCTACTCGGAATGTTGAAAGCGTTTAAATTAGTCCCTGGAGATCACTCACTTATCCAATTACTTGATATATTCTCAAGTGCAGCTTTCATTATTTTACCTATTTTAATTGGAGTTAGTGCCGCTAAAGAATTTGGTGGAAACATTTTCTTAGGTGCAGTTGTTGGTGGTATATTAACTCACCCAAGCTTAACAAATCCTTGGACTCTTTCAAATGCAAAACCAACTGTTTTACATTTCCTTGGTATGGATATTGATATGATTGGCTATCAAGGTACTGTTTTACCTATTTTATTATGCGTATATGTTATGAGTACAATTGAAAAAGAACTTCGAAAACGTGTTCCGAACTCTTTAGATTTATTAGTTACACCATTCTTAACAATTATTATAACTGGCTTTTTATCACTTATTATTATCGGACCAATTGGATATAAAATCGGTGACGGCATTACGTACCTTTTAAATACAATCTATCAATTTGCAGGACCAGTAGCTGGACTTATATTCGGCGGATTGTATTCAACAATCGTTCTTACTGGCTTACATCATAGCTTCCACGCTATTGAAGCGGGCTTACTCGCAAATAAAGATATCGGTGTCAATTTCTTACTCCCTATTTGGTCAATGGCGAACGTTGCACAGGGCGGTGCTACTTTAGCTGTCTATTTCAAAACAAAAAACAAAAAAACGAAAGAAATTGCAATTCCAGCAGCAGCTTCAGCATTTTTAGGAATTACAGAACCAGCTATTTTTGGTGTCAATTTAAAACTTGGTAAACCATTTATTGCAGCAGCTATTGGCGGCGCAATTGGAGGCGCTTACGTTGTTTGGATGCAAGTGGCGGCTAATGCATACGGTTTAACAGGTATTCCGATGCTTACAATTGTTGCACCTCTTGGCATGATGAACATGATTCACTATATAATTGGCTTCGCTATTGCAGTTATCACTGCTTTTGTTGCCACATTCATTTTATATAAAGAAAGTAAATAATAACGGGGTGAAAACCTATGTCAAAATATAAAACAATACTGCAATCTAATAAAGACGAATTACATTCTTTATATGAAATTGCAAACCAAGATTCATGGAAACCAATTTATCATATCCACCCACCATTTGGATTAATGAATGATCCTAACGGTGTATCATACTACAATGATGAATATCACGTTTTTTATCAGTGGTATCCGTTTGGTCCCATTCACGGAATGAAGCATTGGGGGCATGTGAAGTCAAAAGACCTTATTAACTGGGAGCGTATGCCTGTAGCCATCATCCCTACTGAAAGCTATGAATCACACGGTGCATATTCTGGTAGTGCTATCGTAAAAGATGGCCTTCTTCATTTACTTTATACAGGGAATATAAAAAAGCCTGATGATTCCCGTGATGCAAAACAATGTATGGCAACAATGGATTCACAATATACGATGACGAAATATAGTAATAATCCTGTTATTGATATAATTCCTGACGGATATACAAAACATGTACGTGATCCAAAAGTCTGGAAACATAATGATATGTACTATATGTTACTCGGTGCCCAACGTGAAAATAAAACAGGAACTCTATTACTGTACAAATCACAAGACCTATACAATTGGCATTTCCAAGGCGAAATTACAACAAATTTAAAAGAATTCGGATTTATGTGGGAATGCCCCGATTACTTCCAATTATCAGGGAAAGATGTACTTCTCTTTTCACCGCAAGGAATTGAAAAAGACGGAGAAAACTTTCACAATGTATACAATGTCGTTTATGCTATAGGCCATTTCGATATTAAAAATTTATATTTCCGTGTTGATTCCTATTACGAAGTTGATAAAGGATTCGATTTTTATGCCCCTCAAACTTTAGAAGACTCTACTAGTCGTCGCCTATTGTTTGCTTGGGCAGGATCAAGTGAAATCACATATCCTTCTGATGATTATATGTGGGCTCATTGCCTAACACTTCCACGTGAATTAACATTAGAAGATAACATCTTAAAACAAAAACCAGTTTCAGAATTAACAAAACTACGAGCAACAAAAAAAGAAATTTCAGGAGATATAACAGCTGGATTAAATGTATTATCAACGCTTGATGATGAAGGATCCTATGAATTAATTGTTACCCTTAAAACAGAAGATGCAAAGCGTTTTGGGCTTTCTCTCTTCCACAATGAGGAGGAATGTTTCCCCATTACATTTAATCGGGAACAAGGTACTATTTCTATAGACAGGGGCAACTTCTACCATCAATTTGGCGGAGAATATGGATTTGAACGCTGTAAAAAAATCGATATTCAAGATACGATAGAACTACAAATATTTGTAGATAAAAGCATCGTGGAAATTTTCTTATACGATGGTTCAACAGTCTTTACGTCCCGAGTTTTCCCTCGAAAAGACATGAAACATCATATCGCAATCTTTTCAGATGCAAAACTAAACTTTACCATCACACAATATAAACTGAAAAGAGGGATTGTATGAGAAATGTCTTTTGTATAGGTGAACTATTAATTGATTTTGTGTGCCGAAATACTAACGTTTCTTTAATAAACGGTTCAGATTTCGAAAAAAAAGCTGGTGGAGCACCCGCTAACGTTGCTGCTGCGATTACAAAATTAGGTGGACACGCTACATTTATGGGGCAAGTAGGAAACGACCCATTTGGTGAGTTTCTTGAACAAACTTTACAGCGTGCGCAAGTCGACACATCCATGCTCATAAAAGATAAACAAACAACACTTGCATTCGTATCCATCGATCAAGATGGCGAACGTGATTTTACTTTTATGCGTGGTGCAGATGGTGAATATCAATTCAAAAGCATTGATTTATCAAAAATACAAACAAATGATTTAATACATTTCGGTTCAGCGACAGCTTTACTATCAAGCCCATTAAAAGAAACGTATTTCCAGTTGTTACAATATGCAAAAGATAACGGCCATTTTATTTCTTTTGATCCAAATTATCGAAGTGCACTCATTACAAATACAGAACAATTCTCTCAAGATTGTCTAACCTTTATAAAACATGCACACTTCGTAAAAGTAAGTCAAGAGGAGGCTACTATGCTCTCTAAAGAGAGTGATTTACAACAAGCTGCACTCAAATTATTAAATTATGGCGCAAAAGTAGTAGCTATTACACTTGGAAAAGACGGTACCCTACTTGCGACAAATGAAGGTCAAACCATTGTCTCTTCAATTTCCATTCAACAAGTCGATACAACTGGTGCTGGTGATGCTTTCGTTGGAGCAATGTTATATCAGATTGCCAAAAGTGAACATACACTTTCGTATCATTTCAAAGACTTAACAGCGTTTATCTCCTTTGCAAATAAAGTAGGCGCTATTACATGTACAAATTACGGTGCAATTGCCTCTCTTCCATCATTAACAGATATAAAAGCATACGATTAATCGTATGCTTTTTTACATTCCTCTCCAAAAATCATGCATCATAAAAAAATACAAAATAACGAGAACGACTGTCCCGCATAGAGTAATGCGCCGGTATATACTTTTCTCCCCTTCTCTTGCTTTCACAAACGCCCAAATAAATCCGAAGAACAATATTAAATCAACATATGGAACATAAAAAGAAAAGACGAGAAATGCATACAAATACACGATAAATAAACAGGTCGTTACTAAGAAAACTTTAAACGCAAATTCACTTTTCATAATATAACCGCCCCCAATCTGTACTGTATTATATTCAGCAAAATACAATAGTTGCTGTTTCTTTTTCCATCCTGTTATTTACGAGCATCGCGATTCGTCTAAACTAATAATTCATGCAAAATTTGCTTCACTAAAATACAAATAAGCTACCGTCTATACACGGTAGCTCTTACAGTACATTATATTTCCGTTTATATATATTACTTAAAATCGAAACAGGAATTTGCTCATAACGAACTTTTTCTCCCGTTTCATCTATAATATACAAATTGTTTCCTATATAATATGTTCCATTTTTCCTTTTGGCATATACTGCATACCTTTCGTTTGGTAATACTGTTTTTACTTTTGTTAATTGCCCATTTGGCTCTTGCCAATATATATTGACACGGTCTACTAACGTAAGTATTCCAATTTGTTCTTCTTCCACTTTACGACCATTCCAGCTCACAACGCGATACCCCAGCTTATTCGCTTCAAATTCGGGACTCGTATGAAAACGAGAAATGATTACTTTTGTCTGCAATTGTACTCGGTCATATAGCCATTGTATATCTCTATTATGCATGCGAATACAACCATTCGATTCCCTACTTCCAATCGTCCATTCTCTATTCGTCCCGTGAATTGCATACTCCTTTTTATCTAATCCGAGCCACCTTGTACCAAGAGGATTATTCGGTGCACCACCAGGTATCTTTTTACGATGGTATTCTTTATTTTTATATTTAGTTATAATACAAAAATTCCCTTCTGGTGTTGGGGTGCGATCCCTTCCAGTCGTTATTGGAAACGTCCTCGTATAGTTTCCATCTTCAAAAAAAGATAGCTGATTTGTCGTAAGATTCACTAGTATTAAATGATCTGTATTAGCAAAAGCGCTAGCTGGTAGGCAGAAAAATAGGATTACGATACACCATATTTTTTTCATCTAAATCCTCCCTAGCACTAATATCATAATAAATACAATTAGCTTTACTTTGCTCTTATAAATGAAAACTATCCATTTACAATAACACCCCCGTTTACATGTAGCATTTGTCCTGTAACATAGGAAGAATCTCCAGAAGCTAAATATACATATGCAGGCGCTAATTCATATGGTTGACCAGGTCTTTGCATCGGAACATTGCTTCCAAACTGTGATACTTTCTTTTCATCAAAGCTTGACGGGATAAGTGGTGTCCAAATTGGTCCTGGTGCGACACCATTTACACGAATCCCTTTTTGTACTAATGACTGAGAAAGCGATCTTGTAAAAGCTACAATAGCCCCTTTCGTCGCAGAATAATCAATTAATGTTTCATTTCCTTCGTACGCAACGATAGATGCCGTATTTATAATGACATCCCCTTGTTTCAAATGAGAAAGTGCTGCTTTCGTAACATGGAAATAAGAAAAAATGTTAATCCGAAACGTTTTTTCTAACTGTTCCGCTGTAATATACTCTAATCCTTGCTGGGGATATTGCTGTGCAACGTTATTCACAACAATATTTAAACTGCCTAACTGCCGGACGGTCTCTTCCACAACATTTTTACACTGTTGTTCATTACTTAAATCACCCGGCAACAATACGCACTTCACGCCTTCTTTTTCAACACGCTGTTTCGTCTCGTTTGCGTCTTCTTCCTCATCTAAATAAGCAATCGCGATGTTCGCTCCCTCTTTTGCAAAAGCGATAGACACAGCTCGTCCAATCCCGCTATCTCCCCCTGTAATTAATACATTCTTTCCTTTTAGCTTTTCACTACCTTTATAATTTGGATCTTCAAACTCCGGAAGTGGATTCATTAATGATTCAATACCAGGCTGTTTATCCTGATGTTGCGCAGGCATTGTTAAAAAGTTTTTTTGCTGAGGCATACTTCAATCAGCTCCTTTTCCTTATCATGTGCACAATAATAAAAACTACTTATACATAAAAAGCGTAATTTACACGTAGTTCTACGGTTAATATTCGAATTTAAGACACAAAATATGAATTATTGTAAACTTTTTATGCAAAACTATTGCAAAATGCACAAAAAACGAATATTATATATAACTGTTGTGAAAATTATTCGTAAACAGAAAGGATGTTTATATGTTTAACCTTTCAAAACATAAAACTTCTATTAAAACTGAAATTATGGCGGGTATTATTACCTTCTTAACAATGGCATATATTATTGTCGTAAACCCTGTCATCCTTGGTGATGCAGGTGTTCCATTCGAACAAGCATTTACAGCAACAATTATCGCTGCTGTTGTCGGAACATTATTTATGGCGATCTTTACAAACTTACCAATCGCAATTGCACCAGGTATGGGATTAAATGCTTACTTCTCTTACTCTGTTGTAAAAGCTCATGAAGGCATGACTTTCGCAATTGCATTCTCTGCTGTATTCGTAGCAGGTATGATTTTAATTTTGTTATCATTCACATCTTTCCGTACAAAATTAATGGAAGTAATTCCTGAAAACTTAAAACATGCACTTACTGCAGGTATTGGTCTATTTATCGCTTTTATCGGTTTACGCTTAACTGGAATTGTTACAAAACATGATTCTAACTTAGTTGGACTTGGTGATCTTCATTCTCCACCTGTTTTACTAGCATTAGCTGGCCTTGGAATTACAATTGTCCTTATGTCTTTAAATATAAACGGGGCACTATTTATCGGAATGTTATTAACTGGTATTATCGCTTATTTCACAGGACAATTAACGTTCTCAAATGGCGTTACATCAATGCCTGGATTACCAGAAGGAATTATCGTTGCAAACCCAATTACTGCTGTATCTGATGTAATTAACTACGGATTATACGGCGTTGTATTCTCCTTCTTCCTTGTTACATTATTTGATACAACAGGTACACTACTTGGCGTTGCACAACAAGGCGGATTTATGAAAGATGGAAAACTACCTAAATCAGGACGAGCACTTCTAGCCGATTCATTCTCAGCAACAATTGGATCTATGTTCGGAACAACACCATCAACAGCTTACATTGAATCATCTGCTGGTGTTGCAGCTGGTGGTCGTACTGGTTTAACGACAGTTACAGTAGCTGTCCTATTCGCATTAGCAGCTTTCTTCGGACCATTAGTAAGTGCCGTTTCTGGTGTGTCAGCTATTACTGCCCCATCACTAATTATCGTTGGTAGTCTTATGATGGGTTCAGTTCGATATATTGATTGGGATACGTTCGATGAAGCATTCCCAGCATTTTTAGTAATCTTAAGTATGCCACTTACATCAAGTATTTCAACAGGGATTGCACTTGGATTTATTTCATACCCACTTATGAAAGTGGCAAAAGGACAATTCCGCGCTGTTCATCCACTTATATATGTATTTGGAATTTTGTTTGCTTATCAATTGGTATTCTTACCACATTAAAATCCCTCTTTGTGAGGGATTTTTTTTACAAAAAATTATTTGACAACACCATAAACTTATGGAATAATTCGAAATAGTTAAATATTCGATGTCTTATCAAGAGCAGGTGGAGGGATGAGCCCTACGAAGCCCGGCAACCGACCCATTTATGGGCACGGTGCTAATTCTTACAACACATTGTGTTGAAAGATAAGAGTAATATGATAAGACGTCTTTTCTATATGAAAAGGCGTTTTTTATTTTCACTCCCTCCTCTCTCTTCTTAGCTTAGGAGGGATTTTTTATGAAAAAACTATGTTCCATCGTACTTATTCTTCTCTTATTTACATTAACAGCTTGTACAAATGAACAAGATGTTGTCTCTTCACAAAAGCAACAAACTGTGACGAAAGAAACTACACCAGCAAAAAAACATTCACAAACAGAAGTTCCAAACGAAGTAAAAAAACCATTAAAGATTGCTTTAATTATGCAAATGTCTATCGGAACTTTCTCCTCTCAATATATTGAAGGGGTAAAAAAACAAATCGAACAATTCGGTGGCAGCGTGCAAGTCTACAATTCTGATAACGATTTAGCAAAAATGGCTGCAAATTTAGATACTGCTATTAATTCAAAAGTGGATGGCATTTTAATTGATCATGGCCGATCTGAAGCACTAAAACCTGGAGTAGAAAAAGCATTACAAGCTAATATTCCCGTAGTAGCGTTTGATAACGACCTACGCTTACCAGGTGTAACGATTATTGATCAAGATGACTATAGTCTTGCGTGGAAATCTTTAAAAACGTTAGCGGAAGATTTGAATGGACAAGGAAATATCGCAGTCGTATGGGTTGGCGGATTTGCTCCAATGGAACGTCGCAATGTTATCATTGATGCTTTTTATAAACGTTATCCAAATATAAAAGAAGTGGCACGCTTTGGTACCGCTAGTAATAACACACCACTTGATACACAAACACAAGTAGAAGCTTTACTAAAAAAATATCCGAAAAAAGGAGATTTACAAGCTATTTTTGCTTCTTGGGATGAGTTTGCTAAAGGGGCTGTTAAAGCACTCGAACAAGCGAATCGTACAGATATAAAAGTATACAGCATTGACTTAAGTAATGAAGATTTACAACTTATGCAAAAAGAAAACTCACCTTGGACAGCTACTGCTGCAACTGATCCAGCTGAAGTAGGTAAAGTACAAGTACGATTTTTATACAAAAAAATTGCTGGTGAACAAACGCCAGATATTTATTCACTAGAACCTTATTTAGTAAAGAAAAATAGTTTACCAAAAGAAAATATAACGATGGATCAGTTATCAAAATATATAAACGGTTGGGGAGACTCAAAAGATGCATATTCCCCTTGGATGAAAAAATTAGAGAAGGAGAAAAAATGATGACATTCTCTCTTCAAAACATTACACATTCTTATCATGTCACTACACCGGTTCTAGAAGATGTTTCTATTCATATCAAAAAAGGAAAAGTGCATGCTTTACTAGGAATGAACGGTGCAGGAAAAAGTACTTTACTAAAAATAGCAACTGGTGAAATTCAACCAGTTGCTGGCGATTTAAAAATTGATAATCAGCCTGTTTCCTTTACTTCACCACGCGATGCAAAAAAGCACGGTATTTCTTTCGTAACACAAGAAGTAGATCACGGACTTATTCCCGGATTGTCCGTATTAGAAAATGTACTAATCGATTATTTAGCAATGCAAAACAAAGTACTATTTTCAAAGTCTAAATTAGTCGCACTCGCTAAACAACATTTACAAACTGTACAGGTAAATTTAAATGTTTCGGAAGATGTTTCAAACTGCTCATTATATGAAAAGCAATTACTTCTTATCGCAAGAGCTTTATCTAACAATACAAATTATCTTTTATTAGATGAACCTACTTCTTCTCTTGGACCAAAAGAGGTTGAAACCTTTGGGAAACTATTAAAAGATTTAACAGCAAAAGGTATTGGCATTATCTTAATTTCTCATCGTTTATCCGAGATTCGAAATTTCGCAGATGATGTAACTGTATTACACAATGGGAAGGTTTCCCTTTCTGAAGCTATTACAAAGATTACAGATCAACAAATTGTGGAAGCAATGACTGGAAAACAACTTACACTGCCTATTAATACAGCACCAAAACGCGGGAGCGAAGAATTATTTAAAGTACAAGAGCTTCAATTACGCGAAGATCATTCTCCCCTTTCTCTTACAATACGAAAAGGAGAAACTGTTGTGATATATGGATTAATTGGAAGCGGCAAAACAGCACTTGCTGAGACTTTATTTGGTGCTCGTCATACTTATCGTGCAGAAATAGATGGCCAAAATATAACAATTAAAACACCAAGAGACGCGATTAAAGCGAAAATCGCACTTGTACCAGAAGAAAGAAGAAAACAAGGTGTATTCCTTTCGGAAGATATTATAAGTCACACAAATTTACACCAATCAGGTTGGCGAAGAAAACAAACCGAATTAAATCATGCCACCACAGCAATTTCTTCTTTCAGCATTTCGCCAAATGACCCAAAAGCCTTTATTCATTCACTTAGTGGTGGAAACCAACAAAAAGTCTCAATTGCAAAGTGGGATGGATTCAAGCCTAAACTATTTCTTTTGGACGAACCAACTAAAGGGGTAGACATCGCTGCAAAACAAGACATTTTCCAATTCATTCGCAACATTACAGAAGACGGTAGTTCCGTCATTTATTTTACAGGAGAACAAGATGAAGCACTGCATATCGCCGATCGTATTCTTATACTGGCAAACGGAGAGTTTGTAGGTGAATACTTGCCAAACGATCTATCTCCTGAACAGCTTTTACATTTATCTGAAGGGAGCTATTCCATTGAATCTCGTTCATAAAACTAAGAAACTATATTTACCTACTCATCTTTTTTATCAATTTAGTACAATTGCTATCATTATAGGTGTTACAATTTTTTTCTCTATCGTCAATGATTCTTTTTTAACCTACAACAATATTAGTGATATTTTACGTTCTATTTCTATCGTAACGTTACTTGCGATCGGTGTTACCTTTACATTGATTGTAGATGGATTTGATTTATCAGTCGGCTCCACCGCTAGTTTAGCAACAATTGCCGCTGCTTCCTGTCTCGTTTTATATCGACAAGAACTATTAGTTACACTCCTTGTTCCTATTCTTTGCGGGCTATTAGTTGGATTATTAAATGCACTACTCGTTATCCGAATTAAACTACCCGACTTACTAGCTACGTTAAGTATCATGTATATCGTTAATGGACTACACTTAACATTTTCAAAAGGATCTTCAATTTATGAAGGAATGTCTGGCGCCAAAGGACATTTTATTCCCTCCTTTTTATTTATCGGTCAGGGTTCTATTTTAGGAATTCCAGTCCCTGTCATTATCATGCTTATCGTCGTTTTAATTGCACATCTATTTTTAGAAAAAACAACGTACGGTCGTTTCTTTTATATGACGGGTGGGAATCGAGAAGCTGCTAGACTAGCCGGTATCCCTACTGACCGTTACCGTGTGTATGCTTATATGATTAGTGGTTTACTTGCCTCTATTGGCGGCATTATTCTATGTAGCCGCGTTGGAACAGGTCAAGTTTCGGCTGGTGCCCCATTGTTAATGGATGCAGTTGCAGCTGCCTATATCGGTTACGCAATGTTCGGCGCCAAGAAACCAAATGTCATCGGAACATTCCTCGGTTCTATATTAATTGGAATCATATTAAATGGACTTACAATGATGAACGTTCCTTATTATGCACAAGATATCATTAAAGGCAGTATTTTAATTACAGCTTTAGCCTTTTCATTTGTTAAAAAGAAGCGTAAATAAAAAAGTAGAGCATCGAATTCCGATGCTCTACTTTCCTTTTGCAACAATCACACGAAAGCCTCCACGATTACTAAACTATGAAAAAGATAACAGCAGTTAAAAATTATTAATATTTCTCATTCATCTGTAATTCTTTACTATACTTTTGAATGAAAACTGACGAAATAACCATTACCATCCCTACACTACACCCAATAAGCTGATCCAGTAGCATTTCATCATGAATGAACCAGCGCAGTAAAAATACCCCACCAAAAATAAGCATCATAATAAATCCAGTATGTCTAAGCCCTTTATATACATTTTCCATATGTATCACCTCTTCACATACTTTTATCCATATTATACCATAGCGTCTATTGAATATTGCCATCAAGTAGTCGTATTGTCCTCTGGCAGTATGCAGCTACCTTTTGATCATGTGTTACAACTAGTACCGTTTTTCCTTGTTTATTAATCTCTTGTAAAATACTCATAATTTTTTCCCCATTTTCTTGATCAAGAGCACCAGTCGGTTCATCAGCAAGTATAATTTTTGTATCTTGTGCTAAAGCCCTTGCTATTGCTGTTCTTTGCTGTTCTCCTCCTGATAACTCGTAAGGATATTTGTTAATATGCCTCTCAAGCCCTACCATTTTCAGCATTTCTTTTGATATTTGCATACGTTTCTTATGAGAAATTCTTCTATATACAAGCGGAAGCATTACATTTTCAACAACTGTATAATCATCGAGTAGCGAAAAATTCTGAAACACAAATCCAACTTCCGTGTTTCTATACTTATGATAGTTTGACTTTAATGTACTCGTATCCATTCCATCTAAAAAATACTTTCCAGCAGAGGGGCTATCGATTAAACCAATAATGTTAAGGAGAGTAGATTTCCCCGAACCAGAGGGCCCCATAATAGCTATCATTTCGCCTTTTTCTATTGTAAGATTAATATCCTTTAACGCACTAAAATTATTCTTTCCAAAGCCCTTAGCCACATTCGCGAGCTGAATCATCTATAACACCTCTTTCATATATGTATTTTTTATTTTTAATACATTGAAATAAATGATTGTATATATAATGAAGATCATTACACTTGATAACATACTTATAACAATCAATGATTCTTTAGAGACTTGTAACGTTCCAAAAAAAGATACGGTACTATTTTCTAGCTCTTTTTGAATTTCAATCGCTTCGCTATTCTCCCATTGAAAATACGTAATTCCTATACATATCGATAAAATGAATAACAACACATACTCAATAATAAATGGAAGACATATTTGAAAAGTACTTGCACCTAACGCTGATTTAATAGAAATATTTTTACGCTCCATATAAAGTGCTGCCATTGATGTTAATACAATAGATAGAAATGAAAAAAATAAGACTGTACCGCTTAATAATAATGGGTATGACATATTATCAATACCTTGCTTTTCGTTTTCTAACAATTTATTCGGATTTGTAACATAATACGAATACCCCTTACCTTCTGTTACCTTTAATACTTTCTTTTGAAATTCATTTATATTTATCTTCTCATTTGTTTCTATAATTAACCCATTGTATAAAAGTTCTACACTATAGAACTCTATTTCTTCTGTTCCAATTGGTAAAATCGCCATGTCATCTAATAATGTAATACGATTATCCGATATTTCACCGCTCCGAGGATATGTAAATGGTGAATTTTTTTCTAAAAACCCAATTACTTTTAGCTTCATTTTTCCAGATTGTATAACATCACCAATAGATACCTTTTCTATATAATTAGCCCCTAATATAACAGGTCTAATATCAAATACTGATTTATGAAATTCCGATTCCTCAAAATATCTTCCTTGTGAAATTCGTATATGAAAGTATTTATTAATATCTTTATCAACAATAAGAGCCTTTATCGTTCCATTTTCTTTTTTTAAACTAAGTGAATAGTTACGGAACAAATAATTTGTTTTATTTGTTATTGGTATCGTATTAGATAACCCTTGAATGAATTGTTGATAATCACTTTTCGCTTTTTCTTCACTAAACAATGTTATATCTTGCGTCGCATAAAGTTCATAGAAATTTTTATGAGTCGATAAATTATTTGCTACTGTCATCATTTTTCGATATCCCGACAGATTACTAATAAATTCTATAGCTGAAGAAAATGCAATAATTAAAGAAATTACTATAATCAAACTTGGTAACAACCGTTTTTTCACAGACCGTATAGAATCAAATATAAAAAACATGACGACCACCTACGTTCTTAAATGTTTTCCGGGATATATATTTATAATGTGCTTGATTGGAATTACAGTAACAAACATTGTAAGAAAAATTATAAAAACAATATTACATACCAATACATATGGTGTTAACGGTTTTAATAAGTATGTCTGAAAATACGTATGAATTGTTCCAGAAAACATTTCTAACGCCAGAAAAACCAACAACATCGCCACTAGAGAAATAAACAAAATTTGAACATATAGTTCACAATAAATAGATATATTAGAAGCACCTACTGCTTTTTTTAATGAAATCTCTCTTTCTTTTTTATAAATCCAAAACAACACCGCGGAAAGCCCAGAAACTACTGCAACAAGAATGAATTTATAATAATACTTATTTGCTGGATCTATATGTGCTACCTGTAGTTCCTGAAGATCTCGTTCATTCAGTATTTGAATATCTCCCGAGAGCACTTCTTTGCTCTTATTCATAAATGTTTTTATCTCGTTATGAATAGATGATGTAGGGTTAACAACTGTTAATTGTAATTGTTTACTCGCAATAATACTTTTTTTAGATAGAGTAGGTAAGTTTTGAAGTGGAATGTATATGTCTGATACACCGACGTCACTGTCTTTTCTCCATATAGTCCCTATTTTTTGATATGTATCATCAAATTCATATAACTCCTTTACATTCGTTTGATCACCAACAACCATATCATTTACATTTTCACGATGAAAATATTTCCCTTCAGAAATATATGGCGTCCAATAATAATCATCTTTTAAGTTCACAGCTACGATTTTTATTGTACCTGAACTATTTAATGCTTTTAAATGCTCTACGTAAATATCACTTTTCACAAAAATATCTTGTATGACAGGAATTATCGCTTCCAATTCAGTTGTATTCGCTATCGGAACAGTTAACGTTTGATTCTTCTCTGGAAAGCCGATTTGAAAAGCAGATATGAAATTTCGTTTAGATTCTGTTAAAAGCGCGGCTACTGATATAGAAAGAAAAGAAATAAAAAATGACATAAGAAGAATTACGAAAAACAGTTTATTGCTTTTTATATTTTTAAAAGCTAGGTACATGTCTGCACTCCTTTTAAATAAGAAGGAGATGATGCACATCCCCTTCTCCTTATCCAAATATTTATAAAGACAACTATTTAATATTTTTTACCACTGTAATCGTAAGTTACCGTTACTATCAAAAGTACCTTTGTGTGTATCTTCTTGATAGTCATTATTCTTATTAGCATAATGCTCAGAATATAGCCCCTTTGCACCAAAGGCATTATATGCGCCATTACTAACCGTGGCATTTAATGCCCTTCCAGATTCATGTGATCCTAATTTATCCGAAGCACTTTCAATATATGAATAACTTCCTTTTGAATTAATAAAAGAAATCGCTACTGAACAGCGAGATGCGTTTTGATTCGTAGTCGTTTGAGCTCTGTAAGATAGTAGGTTACCGTTTTTGTGGCCACTTAAAGTTGGATAAAATGCACTTGTTGAGATTGATGTTGCTAATAACATTAAAGTCGCAATCGAAAAAACCTTTCCCTTCATTAACAATCACCTCGTAAATTAAATAGTTTTGTAGCGCTACATCGTCATAATACCTCTCAAGTAAATTCTCCTTAATAAGACACCCCAATGTTTTACAAACTCTTTAAACACTTAAACATTCATACATTTTTAAAAAGTAACGGATAAGCAAGCAATACAAAAAAGACTGCAGAGAAATTCTTCTCCGCAGCCTAATATTTATTTTTGTAAAAACGCCTGCAAATCTGCAAACTGTCTCTTTGCATCTTCATAGCCTTGCTCGTATAAATTTTGTAGTTTTGCTGTATCTTTTTCCATACGATCTACTTGAAGCGGTACTTCTGGACGAATAACAAATAAATTACCCGCTTGTTCTTCTTTTTCAATGTAGTGAAGTGTTTCATTATACACTTCATAACGATTTAGCATCGTGTTAACAAGATTCGGATATTTTTTATAAGCTTTCGCAGCAACCCACCCAAATCTTGATTTTTTCTTTGCGTAACCGTGATTTCTTGTTAAAATTACGACTGATTTTTTAAAGCCATCTTCCTGTGCTTTACGAACTGGAATTGGATCTGAAATCCCGCCATCTAATAATTGCTTACCACGGTAATTTACTACTGGTGCAATGAAAGGTAATGAACTAGAAGCTTGTAATAAATTTAGTGCATCATCATTCGTTCCTTCTTTTTCGAAATAAACAGACTGTCCTGTTTCACAATCCGTCGTTCCTACAAGAAAACGTTCCGGGCTATTAAAGTATGTTTCAAAATCAAACGGCACATGCTTTTCTGGAATTTCATGAAAAATAAAATCCATATCAAATAACTGACGTTTTCTCCATAAGTTTTTATACGATAAATATTTCGGATGTGATGCATAATCAATATTTACTGTTTTATTTCTATTTCTTTGTCTGGAAAGATACGACGCTGCATGACAAGCACCAGCTGATACACCGATTACATATGGAAAATATAAATCTTGTTCCATAAAGTATTCTAATATCCCTCCCGTATATACACCACGCATACCGCCGCCTTCTAATACTAACCCTGTATTTTCAAGCATGTTACTCTCTCCTCTATATATATTGACTCTTTAATTATTCACTATGTTAAGTATCTTTTTCTATTATATATGAGTTCTTTCAGAAATTATATTTAAAAGACTTGAGAAAACGGAATTTTTTCTTCCAATTATATTTCCAAATGATCGGAGACATCCTTTATAAACCTTTGAATAAAATAGAGACCTACAGATGGTCTCTATTCTAAGCTCTTTGATCCGCAACGATATGAATATCAATATGCCTCGTCTGTCTCATAATTTCATTTACAATCGAACCTTTTCGAATTTCTTCCCACCGCGTTCTCGCTGATTGCCCAAGTAAAATTTGCGTTACTTGTAGTTTTTTCGCGACTTCAATAATAACATCCGCTGGCTTTCTCCCTTTCGCTTCTTCTAATACAAAACTTGCATCAAATTGATTCGTGAGCGCCTTCCACTCTTCAATTGTTTGTTTTTTACCTGATGAAAGAGAGTCTATATTTTCTCTTTCAACATTTAATACATACAATTCAGCGTTTAACCGATCAGCCATGCGCCATCCCCGTCTTATTAATTTCTCCGCTGTTGAACTATATTGTACACAAACGAGAATTTTTTCTTTCACTCCGATTGGTTCTATCACTGTTTGACTAATCTTTTCGTCCATATCATCGGCAACTTCCCGAAGTGATAATTCTCTTAGCGCCCCTAAATTATTAAGCGTAAAGAAATTTTGTAAGCTTTGCTCTATTTTTTCTTCTTTATATATTTTCCCGTCTAATAATCGCTTCCTTAATACCTCCGGCGTTGCATCAACGAGCTGAATTTCATTTGCTTTTTGTAAAATAAAATCTGGAATACGTTCCCGTACTCTTACATTCGTAATTTGAGCGACAATGTCATGAACACTTTCTAAATGCTGAATATTAAACGCTGACAATACGGATATGCCAGCATCTAACAATTCCTGTACATCCATATAACGTTTCTTATTTTTAGACCCGGGAATATTACTATGCGCAAGTTCATCCACAACAACTACTTGCGGTGCACGTGTTATAATTCCTTCCACATCGAGTTCATAAAATATTTTCCCTTTATACTGTATTTCTTTTAACGGAACTTTTTCTAAATCAGCAATTGCTTCCTCTGTCTCTTTTCTTCCATGTGTTTCAATTAAACCAATTACAATATCGATACCTTCTTTTTTCACCTCTCTTGCATCAAAGAGCATTTTATAACTTTTCCCTACTCCCGGAGCAGCCCCCACGTACAGTTTTAACTTCCCGCGGTTTTGCTGACGAATATATTCTAAATACTCTTCTGGTGTTCGCCTTTGAAAAGTTGGTTTATAGTCATCCGCATACAAAACATTCACAACCTTTCTTTCGAAACAACGCTACCTCAATCCGTTAGATTGAGGTAGCACCGTTACTATTTCATTAGTTTCTGTAATTCTAAATTTAACTTTAAAACGTTCACGCGGTTTTCTCCAAATAAACCAAGTGCCGCGCCTTCCGTTTGATCTTTAATCAATTGATCCAGCGTTTCTTTCGGAATATTCGTTAATTTCGAGATGCGCTCTACCTGTACAGAAGCTGCCTTCGGACTAATGTCAGGATCAAGCCCTGAACCTGAATTCGTCACTAAATCGATTGGCACTTCTGTAACTGGTACGGCCCGGTTTTGTTTCTTCCACTCTTCAATACTTTTCTCTACTCGTTTCTCTAAATCTGGATTAGACGGTGCATAGTTATTTGAACCAGATGCTTCTGCTTTATATTCAATACTAGAAACGCGCCCATGAAAATAACGTGGATCTGTGAAATTTTGACCGATTAATTTAGAACCAATCACTTCATTTTTATCATTATATATTAGACTTCCATCCGCATTATCCTTCATTACTGCTTGTGCAATACCAGTAACAATAAGTGGATATACAAGTCCGCACAACACTAAAAATGTAAAAGTAATACGGATGATTGGTGATAGTATACTTTGTTTCTTCGCCATCTCTTTCCCCTCTTCCTTATATAAACAAACCGACAATCATATCAATTACTTTAATTCCAATGAACGGTACAATCACTCCGCCAAGTCCATAAATAAGTAGGTTTCGGCCAAGTAGTGCATTCGAACTCATCGGTTTATATGCGATACCTTTCATCGCCAATGGAATGAGTAATGGAATAATAACTGCATTAAATATTAATGCTGATAAAATCGCTGACAGTGGTGATGTTAGCTTCATAATGTTTAATGCTTCCATTTGCGGAATCGCAAGTGTAAACATTGCTGGAATGATTGCAAAATATTTTGCGATATCATTTGCAATACTAAACGTCGTTAACGCACCACGTGTCATTAACAATTGCTTACCGATTCCTACTACCTCAATAATCTTCGTTGGATTCGAATCTAAATCAATCATATTCGCTGCTTCTTTCGCAGCTGTTGTACCACTATTCATCGCTAATCCAACGTCAGCCTGCGCTAGTGCCGGCGCATCATTTGTACCATCACCTGTCATCGCTACAAGTTTTCCTTTATCTTGCTCTGCTTTAATAACCGCAATTTTATCTTCTGGTTTACACTCAGCAACAAACTCATCTACTCCTGCTTCTTTTGCAATGGTTGCTGCTGTTAATGGGTTATCCCCTGTACACATAACCGTTTTAATCCCCATTTGACGCAACTGTTCAAAACGTTCACGCATACCAGGTTTTACTGTATCTTTTAAATAGATTAAACCGTAAATACGATTATTCACTGCAACTACAAGTGGTGTTCCGCCCTCTTTTGAAATGAAATCTGCTTTTTGATTTACATCTTTCGGAATTGTTCCACCTTGTGATCTAACCCATTCAATCACGCTACCTACAGCACCTTTTCTCACTTTCGTTCCGTCCTGTAAATCAACACCACTCATTCTCGTTTCTGCTTTAAATGGAACAAACTCACCTTGTTCTGCAAGTTCTCTATTATATGATATAGATTTCGCTTGCACATACTCGATAACAGATCGACCTTCTGGTGTTTCATCTAAAACCGAACTAATCGCAGCCCACTTTCCAACTTGTTCAATCGTTTCATTTCCTACAGGTAATAATGTATGAGCCATTCGGTTCCCGAAAGTAATCGTACCTGTTTTATCTAAAATTATTGTATTAATGTCACCCGCAGCTTCTACTGCTTTACCCGACATTGCTAACACATTAAACTTTGTCACGCGGTCCATCCCGGCAATACCAATCGCTGATAATAATCCACCAATTGTCGTTGGAATTAAACAAACTAACAGCGCTACAAGTACAGCTGTATCAATTTGAAATCCTAAATAATTTGTAAAAATCGGCAGCGTCACAACAACAATTAAGAAAATAAGCGTTAAACTCGTTAATACTGTATTTAAAGCAATCTCATTCGGCGTTTTTTGACGAGCAGCCCCTTCTACTAACGAAATCATTTTATCAATAAATGATTCACCAGGATTACTCGTAATGACAATCGTAATCTCATCACTTACAACCATCGTACCGCCTGTTACGGAACAAAAATCACCGCCCGCTTCTTTTATTACAGGAGCTGATTCCCCTGTAATCGCAGATTCATCAACAGACGCTAATCCTTTTATTACTTCCCCATCACTTGGAATCATTTCTCCTTGTTTTATAATAACAACGTCACCTTTTCTCAGATCCGTTGCCGAAACTTGAACAATGTCTCCATTTTCTTTTACAACATTTGCAAACACATCTTTCTTCGACTGTTTTAAAGAATCAGCTTGCGCCTTCCCCCGTCCTTCCGCTAATGCTTCTGCAAAATTAGCAAATAAAACTGTAAATAATAGAATGAGAGAAACAGTTATATTAAACCATCCTGGTACACTACTAGAACGACTTGGAAGAAACGATAAAATGAACGTAATGATAAATCCAATCTCCACAACGAACATAATCGGATTTTTTATCATTACTTTCGGGTTCAATTTCGCAAAGGATTGCTTCATCGCATGTTTCACGATATCACGATCCATCGTTTTCGCTTGTCTAACTTCATCTTCTACCGCATGTATTTGTGACTCATTTATTCTTTTTTCTTTTACCACTACCGGTCTCATCATTTACCCTCCATTACTTCAATGTAAGAAATTCTGCAATTGGACCGAGTACTAACATCGGGAAGAATGTTAATGCACCGACAATTACAATTGTTCCGATGAAAATGCCGCCAAATAAACTATTATCCGTACGGAACGTTCCGACTGTTTCTGGTACAACCGTCTTTTCTTTCAATGAAGCTGCAACAGCTAGCATCGTAATTAAACTAAAATAGCGGCCTAAAAACATAACTAAACCAGTTGTAATATTCCAAAACGTTGTATTATCCGCTAATCCTTCAAATCCAGATCCGTTATTCGCAGCTGACGATGTATATTCATATACCACTTGTGTCAAACCGTGGAAACCGGAATGAGAAATAGCATCCGTTCCTAAACTTGTTGAAAGAGCTAATGCTGAAAATCCTAAAATAAGCAGTGGATGAAATAGTATCGTTACCGTAATTAATTTCATTTCCTTACCTTCAATTTTCTTACCTAAAAACTCTGGTGTCCGTCCAACCATCAATCCAGATATAAAGACTGCGATAATCGCATACATAATAATGTTCACAAAGCCTGCTCCAACGCCGCCGTATACTGTATTTAACATCATATTTACGAGTGGTACTAACCCGCCAATTGGTGTTAACGTATCATGCATCGTATTCACCGCTCCGGTTTCAGCAGCTGTCGTTACTGTTGCGTATAGTGAAGAAAATACTGTTCCGAACCTTACTTCTTTTCCTTCTGTACTTCCTTGTACATGTTCAATACCCATTCCATTTAATGCCGGATTCCCGTTTAGTTCAGATGTCGTAATCGTTATAAACCCTAGTAGAAACACCATGAATAGTGAAACGAAAAGGATACGACCTTGCTTTTTATTTTCTACCATTCGTCCGTACGTAAATGGAAGTGCTGTTGGCAACAACATCATAAGCATCATTTGCAAAATATTGCTCATTTGTCCTGGATTTTCAAAAGGATGTGTAGAGTTTGCCCCGAAAAATCCACCGCCGTTATTCCCAAGTTCCTTAATTGAAACGAATGATGCAACAGGCCCGCGTAATATGCTTTGCTTTGCCCCATCAATCGTTTGTGCTGTAATGGCACCGTCTAACGTTTGTGGTACGCCAAGTGCGACAAAGACTAGTGCCGCAATAAATGCGATGGGAAGAAACACTCTCGTTAACGCTCTCGTAAAATCAACGAAAAAGTTACCGAGTTCTTTTCCAGCAAGCCCTCTTATAAATGCCATAACGAGCGCTAACGTCGTTGCCGGTGCTGCAAACATTAAAAATGTAATTCCAATTAATTGTGATAAATAAGATAAACCATTTTCACCGCTATAATGCTGTAAATTTGTATCAGCCATAAAACTAATTGCTGTATTAAAAGCGAGCGTAGGCTCCATTCCTTCAATGTGCGCTGGATTTAATGGTAATACTCCTTGTAGCCTAAAAATGAAATACACGACAACAATCATAAATCCATTTAATAAAACTAATGATAGTGCGTACTGTTTCCACGTTTGATTGTATTCTTTTACACCCGTAATTTTAAAAATAAGTTTTTCAAAAGGCCCGAATACTTTATCTAGCTTTTTACTACCTTGAAAGGCTTTCTCTAAATAAATTCCCGTTGGCTTTGCCACAAGAATAAACAATAGCATTGTAATAACGACTGCAACCCAGATCATAATGAATGACTCCCCCTAATTAAAACTTTTCCGGATTTAATAATGCATACACTAAGTACACCGTAATTGCTGCAACAATAATCGATAAGGCAATCATCATGATTGCTTCCCTTCTTTCACAACTTTATCTGACCAACTTGCAAGACTTGCCATCGATGCGACTAACACAACAAAAATTCCGATCATTACAACATCTAACATAGCTACCCCTCGCTTTTCTGTAAAAATTTACCATTAAAATATAAAAAAAGAACACTGAGCTCTACTCAGTGTTCAAAAAATTGAACAACAAAAAGTAAACCTCCTCTCTAAACGCTTACGAGGTTAGCTGTCGGATTCGGGCCTAAAGAGTAGCCCTACTTTCAAAACTGAAAGATTCACCCCAAGTGACGATGCACAAAATTGGTTCCCCCGCTCCATTTCTGGAACTCAGCGATTTTAGGTTTTTTTGGAAATTTTATGAATGATTTATGAGAGTAAATATACTCCTCTATTTTTCACTTGTAAAGAGGCAAATTACTGAAAATAAGAAAATAACCATCTATTTAAACGCTTACATTGAGTGTTATTAATATTCTTTCATCTGTTTTCTCGTTTTTTCTTTCTGTTTCACAGAAATGATCTTTTAAATACGAAATAAAAAGAGCGAATGACATGAAGTGCATAACTTGTTGCACTTCGCATTCGCTCTTTTTTCATACACTATTTATTCTCCTCGTAAAAAAGCACGTAAATTTCTCCCGCGAATATAAACTTGTGACAATTCTGCATGTAGCTGCTCATATTCGATAACATCTGTTTTTAAATATAAAGCGTCTTTCGATGGCAATATGATATAGGGCCTTGGAAAAATGGGATCAAGCACCACCAATTCTTGAACTCGATCTACTGATACCGCCCAACGATTTGCTATATCTCCTAGTAACAACACCTTCATCTTCTTTTCCTCCACCCTATTCAAAAAATAAAAAAGAAATATTATCACAATTCGTAAACACAACAAATGTAGCTCCAATTGTTTCATAGAGCCTTGCTGGATATCGTTTATTCCTTGTAACAACAGTAATAGGTGCTTGAAAAGAAAAGCGAATGTGTTCTGTAAAGAAGCTAACGATTGGAAGCTCATCCCCTAGTAAAATCACCTTCTTAATACACTCACAAATACTAGTAAAATCCTGCTCCTTACTACAACTATACGTCCAATCAAACCCACAATTCCTAACTTCAGCCGCTATCTCTTCATTTGCTGTAAAAATAATTAACTCATGTTGAAATGCTACTAAATCTATTAAACTATTTACCTTGCTTTCTTCTCCAACACAAATAAGTGTTAGTTCCATGTACCTCATCCTCCTTAGCATAAAAGAACTCAAACATAGATTGATATTTCCCTATACTAATCAGATCGATGAAGTGATGTATCCATCATGGCACCGTCCTCTCTCAAGACGCTTACGAAGTTAGCTGTCGGATTCGGGCTTTGAGAGTAGCCCTACTTTCAAAATTGAAAGATTCACCCCAAGTGACACTGCACGAATTGGTTCCTCCGCTCCATATAATTGGACTCAGCGTATTACAAAAAATATATTCTGGCTGATATATTACTCCTGTATTTGGAAAAAGTAAACAGAAAAAAAGCCAGTTATAAAACTGACTTTTCACTTACCTACACACTCGTTTTATTCACTTTATATGCAAAATGATTCGTCGGTCCATGACCACTTCCAATATTCAACGGCTCTTCAATTGCTATACTAATAAATCGTTTTGCCTCTTGGACTGCTTCTTCCATCGAGTACCCTTTCGCCAGTCCTGCTGTAACTGCTGAAGCAAATGTACACCCGCTTCCGTGCGTTTGTTTCGAAGGAATTCGTTCACTTCTAAATTCAATAAATTCTTCTCCATCAAAGAGTAAATCGATTACTTCATTACCTTGATATTCTGCATGTCCGCCCTTCATAAGCACGTATTTCGCACCTAATTCATGCAGTACTTTCGCCGCTTCCTTACTATCTTCAATATTATGAATCTCCATACCAGTTAACACTTCTGCCTCAGGAACATTCGGTGTTACAACCGTTGCTACTGGTAATAAATATTCTTTTAATGCTTGCACTGCTTCTTGTTGTAATAATGATGCACCACCCTTAGCAATCATAACAGGATCTAGTACAATATTATTCCAGCCAAACTTCTTTATATGTTCTGCTACAATTTGAATAATTTCACTGCTAAATAACATTCCTAGTTTCACCGCATCTGGTGTTAAATCCGTACCAATTGAATTCAGCTGTTCCGTAATACCTTCTAACGAAACAGGATATACCCCTTGAACGCCAAGCGTATTTTGAGCAGTAATTGCCGTAATAGCCGTCATCCCATACACACCAAGCTCTTGGAATGTTTTTAAATCTGCTTGAATTCCAGCACCGCCGCCACTATCAGACCCTGCAATTGTTAAAGCTTTATTTACTTTCATCCCACTCATCCTTTTCTATCCAAAATAGCGATGATAAATCGTTTTTGCTTCGCTTATATCTTTCGTTCCATGTACGAGTACACGACCATCTTTAAAAGCAACTAATCTCTTTTCTTCCACAGAAAATGATAATAAATATGGATTTACATTTAAATCCTTCACACGATCATTCAGCAGCTCTTTGTATCGTTCAAAATTCATTTCTTCTTTATAAGGCGGTCTAATTTGAACTGTATTTCTCCCGCATAAAACTGCTGTTTTCGATGTGTTTTCTTTATTTAAATACGGATATAATGCATTCTCTCCGCACGAAGGACAATTGTGTTTACGAAGCTTTTGCACATTCATACATGAATATTCATTCTTCCATACATCGAACGACGCAAGTCCATCTCGAAGTGATTCGTAATCTTCCACTAATAGTTTAAGAGCTTCTGTTACTTGATGAGAAACGACGAGAGATACAGCAGGTGATATAATGCCCGCTGTATCACATGTCGCACCGCCAAGCGGAATCGATTGTAATAAACATGATAAACATGGCGTTTTACTAGGAAGAATTGTGTAAGAAAGGCCGTAACTCCCTACACATGCACCGTAAATCCATGGAATAGCATACTTTTGTGCTATATCATTTACAATGAAACGCGTTTCGAAATTATCAGTTGCATCAATAATTACATCAACGTTTGTAACAAGTTCTTCTAACTCCTCAGCCGTTACATCTTGAACGAGAGCTTCTACTCTTACTTCACTATTAATCTCTTCTAGACGTTTCTTTGCCGCTACAGCCTTCGGAAGATTATTTTCTACATCACTCTCTGCGTACAATTGTTGCCTTTGTAAATTACTCCAATCGACATAATCCCGGTCAACAATCGTTACTGTGCCAACACCTGCTCTTACGAACATTTCTGCATTTGCACTACCTAATGCACCCGCACCAATAATGAGTACATGCTTTTCTCTTATTTTTTGTTGTCCTTCTTCTCCAATTGGAGAAAATAATTCTTGGCGAGAATATCGATTATTCAACTACACTCATTCCTTCTAAAGGACTACTTGCAGTTGCACAACGTTTGCGAGCAATACGACCTGCTTCAAATCCTAAACGTCCTGCTTCAATACTTAATTTCATTGCCTGTGCCATTTTAATAGGGTCTTTCGCACCAGACACTGCTGTATTTAATAACACACCATCTGCTCCTAATTCCATTGCAAATGCCGCATCAGCTGGGCTACCGATACCAGCATCAACGATAACTGGTACCGTCGCTTGTTCAATAATGAAACTTAAATTTAACGGATTTACAATACCAAGCCCTGAACCAATTGGTGATGCTCCTGGCATAATCGCATGCACACCTAGTTCTTGTAATTTACGCGCTAATACCACATCATCAGATGTGTATGGAAGTACGATGAATCCTTCTTCTAGTAACATTTCAGATGCCTTTAACGTTTCTACCGGATCAGGTAATAACGTTCTATCATCACCAATAACTTCAACTTTGATCATGTCGCAAAGCCCTGAAGCTTTTGCTAATTTTGCAATACGAACAGCTTCTTCAGCATTTTTTGCTCCAGCTGTATTCGGTAATAAGGTATATTTTTTCACATCAAGTTTCTCTAATAAATTAGGCTGCTTTGCATCAAATATATCCATACGACGTACTGCGAATGTTAAAACCTCAGCCTCAGATACATCAATCGCCTTTTGCTGTACATCAAAATCAGGGAATTTTCCTGTTCCTAATAAAAGTCTAGAATGAAATGAAAATGGTCCAATGTTTAACATAATCAACCGCCTCCTACGAAAGTTACAATCTCAATTTGGTCTCCATCAAAAACAGATGTATCTTTATGATCATCTTTTTGTAAAATATCTTTATTACGCTCTACTACAACAATTCTGTTATCTAACTCTAAATGTGTAAGTAGCTCAGCTACTGTTTTCACACTCGCTGGCACTTCCATTTGGTTACCATTAATTTTTAAATTCAAACTTCCATCCCCTTTCTAAACCGTTTTAGAAAGCAATGAATCTAGCAAGTGATTCTCCTGCTTTCCTTCTATTAAATCAGCCATATACTGACCAGAAACAGGGCTTAATAAAATACCGTTTCGATAATGCCCAGTACAAGCATATAAACCTTTTATTTCTCCATGCTCTCCCATATAAGGAGCTTCATGATTCGATTGTGGCCTTAATCCGGCCCATGTGCTTTCCCACTCTGCCTCTTTTAAAGCCGGCAATATTGTGTAAGCACGCTCTAATATAGAAGTAATACTTTCTGGCTGCACAGTTTTATTGAACGTATGAGGATGCATCGTTGCCCCTATTACATAACGACCACCACGTTTCGGTGCGATATAAAATCTTTCTTGGAAAATAGGGGCTTTCAATAGTGGCTTCCTGCTTCTTACCGCAACCACTTCTCCTTTAACTGGATATGTACCCCAATCGCGGTGAAAATGACCTAGTAGCTTCGTGCTCCATGAACCTCCTGCAATAACGACTTTCTCACACGCAATAATACCTTCGCTTGTAACAATTCCAGCCACTTTATTATTTTCAATACGAATATCAAATACCTCTGTCTGTTCATATATATCAGCACCGGAAATGGATGCAGACTGTGCGAATGCTTTCGTAAGCTCTGGTGCAATAACGTGACCATCTTTCGGATAATATACCGCTCCGATAATTGATTCGGATAGAAACGGCTCTTTTTCTCGTAAATGGTCTCCCGTTAGAAAATAGGAATCTTCACCTGTTTTCTGCTGCCAATCCATAATGTGAAGAATTCTTTCCCTTTCACCTTCATTTTGGGCAATGCGATATATTCCTTTTTCCTCATATCCAATATCAATACCCGTCTTTTCACGTAAAACTGTTGCAAGTTGTGGGAATATAGCACGGCTTTCTCTAGCAAGTTCAAATAGCGGATCATACGCATCCCATTCTGCCTGAACACCGAGCAAGCCAGCAGCAGCTTTCGAAGCTTCCGATGCAATCCTTTGCTTCTCTATAACTGCTACTTTATGTCCTCTTTCTGCTAGAAAATGTGCAACTGAACTACCAATTACACCACCACCAATAATTGCTACATCATACTTCTTACACATGTTTCCCCGCCCACTTTCTTATTGATTCCTTATAAGATTTCGCTCTGCTATACGGGTTACTATTACTTACAATTCTAGACATAACAGCAATTCCACTTACTTCACTTGCAAGAACATCCCTTGTATTTTCAGGCGTAATTCCTCCAATAGCTATAATCGGAATCGATAAGCTCTTTGCAATGCAAGAAATTTCCTCTAACCCTCTCGCTGGCACACCTTTTTTACAATCTGTCGGAAATACATGACCATAGACGAGCGAATCAGCACCATTCTTAAAAGCCTCTATCGCTTCTTCTAAAGAATGTACGGAATAGCCAACATGCAAATACGAAAACTTTTCTTTCACCGACCTTACATCCGTGCTTCGATATCCTAGCTGCACACGCGGGATATTTAATAAAATAGCAATATCAATTCGGTCATTTATAACAAGTTTAGATGCCGGAAAGCCTTTTTTTAAAAGACTTTCCACCCCTTCATATAATTCCTTCGTACTTTTCTCACGCTCACGAATATGCAAATAATCAATCTCACTCTCAATTTGCATCGCTACATTCACTAACTCTTCGAACGGCATATGGCCATTTGAGATTACGTGAAGCTCATTTTTCATATTCATTCGCCTACTTTAAAATATTTTCGAATAGCTCATCGGCTGGAACAATTTCTTTCGTCATTCCTTTGTCTTTCAGCCATTTATTTTGTTTTTCCCAAGACACTTTTGAATCTGATAAGAATGGCTCATCTTTCGTTTCCATCTTCTCTAGTAAAATTTTCATACTTTCTTTTTCAACTTCTGGCACAAGCGGGAAGTTTTCTTTTTCTTGGTGATCTAATAAAATATTTAATGCTTCATCTGGATTTTTCTTCATAAACTCATAACCTTTTTTCGTACCACGTAAGAAAGCTTGCAATGCTTCTTTATCTTTTTTCAACGTTTTATCACCTGTTACAAATACAAGCTCATGATAATTCGGTACGCCGTAATCAGCTGGATTAAAGTACGCTGGTTCATGGCCCTCGTGACGCATAACAGGTACTTCATGGTTAATGTATGCTCCTGTTACAGCATCTACTTTTTTCGTAATTAACGCTGGCACTAAATCAAATCCAACATCAACTACTTTTACTGTATCTGGATTACCGCCATCTTCTTTTATCATCGTTTTTAAATATGCTTCACTTAAAGGCGTTCCAGAGTAACCTACTGTTTTACCTTCTAAATCTTTCGGTGATTGAATGCCTGCTGACTTCAGCGATACGACATGATTTAATGGGGAACGTACGACAGCCCCAATTGATTTCACTGGAATTTGTTCATTTGCTCTTGCCATAACAACATCTGGCTGATAATACAAGCCAACTGTCACTTTCCCTGCTGCCGCTAACGTTAATGGATCAGTCGGATTAGAAGGGAATTTAATATTTACTTTTACTCCTTCTTCTTTAAAGTATCCTTTTTCAATTGCTGCATAAATAAAGCTATGCACCGCATTTGGATACCAATCAAGCATGACCGTTATTTCTTTTTCTTTTTTACTTTTATCGGATGCTGAATTACTCGAACATCCTGCAATCATTGCAACTAATAATGTGAACACAAAGATGCGTTTTAATAATTTCATGAATGCTTCCTCCAACTAATGAATTTCTTTTCTAATATGGAAATAAGTATGACGAAGAAAATAGCTAATAATGATAACAATACAATGGGTGCGAATACACCAGCCCCGTCTAACTGCGTCATCATTCTCTTACTGAAATATCCAAGCCCAGCTTGCGCACCAAGCCATTCTCCAATTGCTGCTCCAATGACACTAAGCGGAACTGCAATTTTTAAAGCTGAGAAAAAATAAGGAAGTGCAGACGGCAACTTTAACTTAAGAAAAACATCTTTTTTCGTTGCTCCATATGTAACTAAGAGCTCCTCCCATTCTTTTTTCGTACTGCGCAATCCATCGTACGTATTGACTGCAATTGGGAAAAAAGTAATTAAAACTGTAACAACAACCTTACTCCAGATTGTGTATCCAAACCATAAAACGAAAAGCGGAGCAAGCGCGGTAATCGGAATCGTTTGTGAGGCAACTAATAATGGATAAAATGCTCTTTCCATCCATGTACTCGCGTTCATTAACATTGCTAGCCCCACACCTAGTACGATAGAAATAACAACCCCTATTAAAACGACGTATAACGTTGCCGGTAAATGAACCGTAAATAATATGTCTTTTAGTTTCCATATCTTCATTACAATTGCAGACGGTGACGGTAAAATGTACATCTCATCTACAATTCTTGCTCCTATTTCCCACATAACAAGTAAAATACTAGAAAGAGTAATGGCAGGAACTAATTCTTTCAATCGGCTCATCATACAAGTACCTGCCTTTGTAACATACTAAGAAGCTCCTCTTTCAGCGCTAACACGTCCGGTTTATATAAATCCTTTCGTGTTCGATTATGATCAAGCGGCACAATCCTCTCAGTCAATGTCGTTATCGGCTGCTCCTCCACTACTAAAATTCGATTCGAAAGAAATAGCGCTTCTTCCACATCATGAGTGATGAATAAAATTGTTTTTTTCCACTCTTTCCATTGTTCAAACAACCATTCTTGCAATGATGCCTTTGTTAAGGCATCTAATGCACTAAACGGTTCATCTAGTAACAATATCTCCCCACCTGTTAATAAAGTTCGGATAAAAGATACGCGCTGCCTCATACCGCCAGATAAATCTTTCGGGTATTTTTCCTCATATCCTTGTAAACCAAATTTATGTAACAGTTCCTTTGCCTTCACTTGCGCTTCTTTCTTCGGCACACCTTGGCACTCTAGTGGCAGGGCAGCATTTTCAATAATTGTTCTCCACGGCAATAGCATATCTTTTTGAGGCATATATCCTACAGGGTGACTCTTTGTTTCTGTCAGCTCTATTTGTCCAGTACTTGCTTCTTCTAAGCCTGTAATAAGGCGAAATAAAGTGCTTTTCCCACAACCACTTGGTCCGATAATACTTACAAATTCTTTCTCTTGTATAGAAGCATTTAATTCATTGATGATCGGTTTCTCATCATAATGAAAAGAAACATTATGAAACTGTAGTATGTTCTTGCTCCTCAAATCCCCACATCTCCTTGCGATAGGACATATCCCAGAATAAATATTCAAATCGACTGGAATATAAGAAAATCTCCTCTAATCGGTCTAGTTCTTTCTCTGATTTCCCAACTGCCATTTCATTTAATAAATCTATTAACCAAATACAAAGGTTACCGTATTCTTCAGAACTATATCCTTGAATCCACTCACCAAAGAATTCATGATCTCTCGCTCCAGGAATATCATTCAAACGCTTTCCAATCTCCCAATAACTCCACATACACGGAAGAAGTGCTGCTATTAATTCTGCAAGTGTGCCATTTTGAGATACTGACATCATATAGTTTGTATAAGCTAAATTTTTAGCTGATGGTTTTGCAGATTCCATTTCTTCTACAGAAATACCTAATCTTTTTGCGTATTGTTTATGAATCGTCATTTCTCCATTTAATATTCCATCAATTTGTTCAGCAAACTTTCCCATGATTTGTGGATTTGTTGCTTTTACAACACCAATCGCATATAGCTTTGCATAATCTAGCAAATATAAATAGTCTTGAATAATATAATATTGGAATTTATCTTTTTCTAACGTACCATTCCCCATACCTACTACAAACGGATGATTATGACTTTTCTCCCAAACAGGTTGCACAGTTTCTAATAATCTATCGCAAAATTTCATTGCTATTTCCCCTTTCAATATGTGTATTTAAATAAAAAACCACTTCTCTATATAAGAAGTGGTTACAGCAAATAAAATTATACATTTATTCGATGTTCCACTTCCCTTCGCTAGTATTACCTAGATCAGGTCTGTAAGGGTTAAGGATTATTCCTCTCTCAGCACATCAAGCACCCCTAGTGGTTCAATATGAAATTTTCAAATAAAAAAGCCCCGTTTCTATACGCAAAGAAACGGGGACTCATAGTTATTGTCCGAATTGCTTCCCTACGCTAGCATAATCTAGATCAGGTAATAAAAAGGATCAAAGGCTTACGGCCCACTCTCAGCTGGCAACACCAGCTCTCCTAGCAAACTATAAAATTATCACTGTCAGTATAACATCGTCATAAGACATCATCAACTGTTTTAATTTTCTTAATTGTCAACAAAATATTAAAGCTATACAACACTTATATTCTATTTTTAAAATAAACATCCTAATTAATTGGATAAAAAGGAATCATTATCCTCAAAAAATTTATTTTTATATTGATTTCATATTACATTTATGTGAATAAACCCACTATATTATATCTTTATACTATAATAAAATTACAACTATACAACTAGAGGAGGTCTCTATTATATGAATATGAAAGCTACTGCTCTAACAGCAACCACTGTCGCAATTGCTTCTTTACTGCCTTCTATGGGAGAAACAAATGTACAAAAAGCAAATGCTGAACAATTATCTAATGTTAAAACTGGGTATGTCAAAGTGGATCAAGCAACTTTACATAAAGAAGACAATATAAATAGCATATCTATTGATAAAATCCGCTTTAATACGAAAGTGAATATACTTGAAACAACGAATGATTGGTATAAAGTATCTGTTAATAATACAGTAGGTTACGTGCAAAAAGATGCTATTCTACTAAAAAACAAACTTCAATCTAATAATCAATACATCGTCAATGCTAATGCATTAAACGTTCGCTCTGAACCTAATTTAGAATCTTCAATTTTAGATGTATTACCAAATGGTAAGTTCGTTACCATTCAAGAAGAACAAGGCGAATGGTATAAGATTTTACATAATGGTCAAACAGGTTATGTACAAAAAGCATTCATATCTAATGGCTCACAACCTTTAGTAAAAGGAATTACCGTTCAAAATAATACGAAGTACACAGTTGCAACACCAAAACTTAATGTACGTAGTAATGCTAGTACAAGCAGTTCTCTACTTGGTTCATTACAAAATGGTACACAAGTGCAAGTAGTAGAAACTGTAGGAACTTGGTATAAAATTCGTTTTGGTACAGGATACGGATATGTGGCAAAACACTATGTAGTGCAAAATCAACCGCAATCACAAGCTAAAACAGCTCAATCTTCATCCATTCCAGTAGCTTTCAAATTCCCTGCTCAAGGAAGAGTTAGCTCAACCTTTGATATGCGCTGGGAACAAATGCATTATGGTATAGATATTGCAGCTCAAGGGAACGTATCCATTCAAGCTGCCGCTGCAGGTAAAGTTGTGAAGTCTTATTATTCAGCTAGTTACGGTAATGTCGTGTTCATCGCCCATCAAATTAATGGGAAATTATATACAACAGTTTATGCTCATATGAAAGATCGCACTGTACAAGCCGGTGATCAAGTACAAACTGGACAAATATTAGGTCATATGGGAAATACGGGGCATTCATACGGACAACATCTCCACTTTGAGTTACACAATGGAGAATGGAATTTTGAAAAAACAAATGCAGTCAATCCACTGCCATATTTAGTTAGGTAAATTGTATGCCACGCAATATACCTCTCTTAATTGAATACTTGGCCTTTTTAGGCTTAATCTGTTGTTTAATCATTTATAATACAAACACTGTATTTTTATCTATTATCATTGCTTTTGTTACTTTAGAAATTATGATGGAATCATTCCAAGTGCAACTAAAACAAAAAATTGCACACATCTATAACGCTCTTTTTCTATTAAGTGCCCTTATAACAAATGTAATTAGTAATGGTTTTTATTTATCTACCGTATTTCCTGTATTCTTTATGGCTATTTTATTATTCATAGCTAGATATGTGAATGTCCCTAATAATAAAAAACATGAACAAGAAGCTTAGAAAGAGGAAACACTGTGTACCAATCTTTCAAAGATACTCCAATGAAATATATATTGAATTTATATAAAAAAATGAATACTTTTTTCGGTATACAAGGAAGTTATACTGCACAACTTCTCCTTTATGGAATGTTATTTCTCATCTTAATTACTTTCTCCTTGTTTTACTAACAAAAAAGGATCTCACATAAACGTGAGATCCTTTTTAATTTATATTAATTTTTCATATATACAGTACTGTTTATCCACAAGCATATTTTTCATAAATAAAACTCAGATTATATTTTTTCTCTAAGCTCATTCTTTGTTCATCGTCGCACCAATAGAATAAAATATCATGAATAGTTGCATAACGCTTATTTTTAAGAAATAGTTTAAAGAATGATGGTAAACAATCATGTAATTGTATAAATATATAATTGCGTAATATTTCTTCCTTATATTCAATGCCCTTACAAATATACAGTAATTCTTCACAATAATATGCATGCTGTGGTACTTGAATCATTTCAAAAAATGGTACATATGATAGTAATTTTCCGATAAAATGACCATATCGGTCCATTACCCCTATCGTCATATGCTCCATCATTTCTTTCATCACATATAAATAATCATCTACATGCGTTGTCTTTAATGGGTCTAATCGATCAGAAATTTGAGCAAGTACAGCTCTTTGACAGGCTAACACCGCTTGACTCGGTCCATAATATGATAAGAAGTCTGTACACTTACGATATTTTCGTAATAAGTCATGTGTATATAAATCATACACAAAAGTATTACAATACATCGCTAGACTCATCATATCACTATTTAATTGCTCTTTTGACAGTAACTTCGCTCTTTTACACATATAAAAGAATGTAAATTCCAATACTTCTTTATGAGATAATAACTGTTTACAATCTTTTATACATTTCTCATTAAATTTAACTCTATCCCAAATTTCTACATCCCTATCTGTTAATTCACCAATACGGTATTTAATAATTAAATAGTTTAAAGCAACCGCTTGCGTCAAAAGATCCCATGTTTCATATTCCAATGAGGTTTGGACAAATTCATCTAGCCCTTGTGTTATCATAAAAGTATTTGCCTCTTCATACCAACCAATCTCTTGGCATAAACGAAGAATACGTACTAAAGTTGGAATTTCATCTTTATGAAACTGCGGTAAATTTTTCACTTTATTCATTCCATATACGATAAATGCCGCTAAATTTTCTTCTTTATAAAATTCTTTTTCTTTCCACGCTAATATAGTCCGCTCGTTCCCTTCACCTTTTGGGTGACAAGGTACAAGCAAAGAAAATAATTCAGCAAAATTATTTGGTTCTATATATGTATCTGTAACCAAATTCCAATTTGGATCGCCCTGTACAGCCTTCATATAATTCCCCTTCCCTTTTTATCCTGCTATTTGCGACCAAGTAAGACTCCCACCTCAAAATTCAGCGAATGCTAGAAATTTAGTTGGGAGATAAATGCCCGTAAAAGCCCGATTGGTTCAACTCATAATCATTTTGGGATAGCCTCCCGCAATAATTAAAATTTCACTTTATCTACATAGCAAATATTAATTCATTATTACATCACTACCAATTAATATTGTTATATTCAAAATTTATCATAATACTTATCCCTATCAGTATATCACTTTTTCTCTTATTAAAAATTAGGAATGAAAAATTTTAAAAAAATGTCGAAAATATTAACTGTATACCTATTATATAATGCCCTAGATACGTCACTCTAGCATATTAATTTAATCTATATATACTAGAATGATGTATCCGTTCCTCATACATAATTTATCTTGCTATTTGTGGGCAGTAAGACCTATTCGTTAAGGTTTCACTTTATTCTATATGCTCCGAGATTTCACCTAAAGCAAATCCAGCTTGATCATCTGTCGATTCTCTTATAGCTAAGTCACCTAGTGCTAACATCCCAACTAATTGACCACCCTCAACTACTGGTAATCGTCTAATTTGATATTGTGCCATTAATTCTGTAGCTTTTTCAATAGCATCATCTGGAGAAACTGAAACAATATTTGTTGTCATTACATTTGTAATTTTATTAGATCCAGGATGCTTCTCTGCAATCCCTCGAACAACCAAATCTCGATCAGTAACAAGCCCAACAACTTGTTCATTTTCAACAACAGGAATCAATCCAACCGATTCTTCTTTCATCTTTACAGCAGCCTCATATACATTATCTAACGGTGTACAATGTACTATATGAGTACTCATAAGTTCTCGAACTCGTGTCATTTTTTATCTCCTCCTTTTAATACATACCATAGCTTTTCCTAAATCCCTTTATTTATTTCAGGAAAATAAAATGATAAAAGAGGATTACACATAATAAAAAAGAGTCAGCATATTGCTGACTCTTTTTTGTATGACCCGTACGGGATTCGAACCCGTGTTACCGCCGTGAAAGGGCGGTGTCTTAACCACTTGACCAACGGGCCATGGCTCCGCAGGTAGGACTCGAACCTACGACCGATCGGTTAACAGCCGATAGCTCTACCACTGAGCTACTGCGGAATAATATATGGTGGGCCTAAATGGACTCGAACCATCGACCTCACGCTTATCAGGCGTGCGCTCTAACCAGCTGAGCTATAGGCCCATATACTTTACAGGGGCAGTAGGAATCGAACCCACACTGGAGGTTTTGGAGACCTCAGTTCTACCTTTAAACTATGCCCCTAAAGGATGCCGACTAGAGGACTTGAACCCCCAACCTACTGATTACAAGTCAGTTGCTCTACCAATTGAGCTAAGTCGGCATAAAAAAATGGTGGCTCGGGACGGAATCGAACCGCCGACACGAGGATTTTCAGTCCTCTGCTCTACCGACTGAGCTACCGAGCCAACATAAATGGCGGTCCCGACCGGGGTCGAACCGGCGATCTCCTGCGTGACAGGCAGGCATGTTAACCACTACACCACGGGACCATTTGGTTGCGGGGACAGGATTTGAACCTGCGACCTTCGGGTTATGAGCCCGACGAGCTACCGTGCTGCTCCACCCCGCGACAATATAAAATTTTAAAAAATGGAGGAGGTAGAGGGATTCGAACCCCCGCGCGACTCTCGCCGCCTGTCGGTTTTCAAGACCGATCCCTTCAGCCGAACTTGGGTATACCTCCATGAAGGAAAAAATAAATATTTTATTATTACATGTATCTAATCCATTTAAAAAGAAAATGGAGGAGGTAGAGGGATTCGAACCCCCGCGCGATTCTCACCGCCTGTCGGTTTTCAAGACCGATCCCTTCAGCCGAACTTGGGTATACCTCCGAGACATATAATAAATAAAGTGGAGCCTAGCGGGATCGAACCGCTGACCTCCTGCGTGCAAGGCAGGCGCTCTCCCAGCTGAGCTAAGGCCCCATGTTATTGGGAATATCGGGAAGACAGGATTTGAACCTGCGACCCCCTGGTCCCAAACCAGGTGCTCTACCAAGCTGAGCCACTTCCCGTTAATAAAAGCGCGCCCGAGAGGAGTCGAACCCCTAACCTCTTGATCCGTAGTCAAACGCTCTATCCAATTGAGCTACGGGCGCATATGGTGCCGAGGGCGGGGGTCGAACCCGCACGGTGGTCACCCACCGCAGGATTTTAAGTCCTGTGCGTCTGCCTGTTCCGCCACCCCGGCATGTCATATTGAAAATTGGAGCGGAAGACGGGATTCGAACCCGCGACCCCAACCTTGGCAAGGTTGTATTCTACCACTGAACTACTTCCGCAAGACATGTTTGAGTTATTTTATTAAAAGTGCGGGTGAAGGGAGTCGAACCCCCACGCCAAAGGCGCTAGATCCTAAGTCTAGTGCGTCTGCCAATTCCGCCACACCCGCATATTTTGTTAAAATGGTGAGCCATGAAGGACTCGAACCTTCGACCCTCTGATTAAAAGTCAGATGCTCTACCAACTGAGCTAATGGCTCTTAATGGCTGGGCTAGCTGGATTCGAACCAGCGCATGACGGAGTCAAAGTCCGTTGCCTTACCGCTTGGCTATAGCCCATTAATTAAGAATGGTGGAGGGGGGCAGATTCGAACTGCCGAACCCGAAGGAGCGGATTTACAGTCCGCCGCGTTTAGCCACTTCGCTACCCCTCCGACATATATGGTGGAGGATGACGGGATCGAACCGCCGACCCCCTGCTTGTAAGGCAGGTGCTCTCCCAGCTGAGCTAATCCTCCATTTGCCTGGCAACGTCCTACTCTCACAGGGACAAGGTCCCAACTACCATCGGCGCTAGAGAGCTTAACTTCCGTGTTCGGTATGGGAACGGGTGTGACCTCTCTGCCATCATCACCAAACTATGAAGGCATATTCCTTCAAAACTAGATAACATTTGCTACATATTATATGGTTAAGTCCTCGATCTATTAGTATTCGTCACTACATGTCACC